>JBGQGN010000145.1:0-8292 GCA_041497395.1 Methylomirabilia bacterium | reverse complement strand
CTTGCCGCCGCCCGGCGGAGCGCGGCCTCCGCGTTGATCGCGCCGCCCGGACTCGACCTCGGCGGCCGGCCGGCGATCCGCGTCGTCCAGCCCTACGCGGCAATCGGCGCCGTCGTCCGGGTGTTCTTCCCCGAGCCCGTCCTGGTCCCGGGCGTCCATCCCACCGCCCACATCGCCGACAGCGCTCGCGTCTCGCCCGGCGCCACGGTGGGGGCCTTCGCCGTGGTCGGCGAGCGGTCGCTCGTCGAGGACGGGGCCGTGCTCCACCCCCACGTCTTCGTGGGCGCCGACTGCCGAGTGGGGGAGAGGAGCGTGCTCCACCCGCACGTGGTGCTGCGGGGGCGTGTGGCGCTCGGCCGCCGCGTGATCGTCCACCCGGGCAGCGTGCTCGGGGCCGACGGGTTCGGGTACGTGTTCGACGGCCAGGCGCACCGGAAGATTCCCCAGGTCGGCCGCGTCGTCGTGGAGGACGACGTCGAGATCGGGGCCAACGTCACCGTGGACCGCGCGACCCTCGGAGAGACCGTGATCGGCCGGGGGACGAAGATCGACAACCTCGTGCAGATTGGCCATAATACCGTGATCGGGGCGGACTCGATCATTGTCGCCCAGACCGCCATCGCGGGCTCTTGCCGGATCGGGCGCGGCGTGGTGGTGGGCGGGCAGGTGGGGATTTCCGATCACGTGACGGTCGGCGACGGGGCCCAGATCGGCTCGCAGTCCGGCGTTCATCGCGACGTGCCGGCGGGCGCGGGGGTGGTCGGCACGCCAGCTATGCCGGCGGACGCGGGGCTCCGCGCGCTGGCGGCGTTCGGACGTCTCCCGGGCCTTCTGCGGGACGTGCGGGCTCTGGGGCGACGCATGGCGGCGCTCGAGCGGAGGCTGGGAGTGGAGGGAGGACCGGCGGCCCGTGGGTGAGCGGACGACGGACATCCACCCCACCGCGGTGGTGCATCCGAGCGCTCGGCTGGGCCCGGGCGTGCGCGTGGGGCCATTCGCGGTCATCGGCCAGGGTGTGTGCCTGGGCGAGGACTCGGAGATCGGCCCTCACGTCGTGCTGGAGGGACCGCTCGAGCTGGGAGCCCGGTGCCAGATCCACGTCGGGGCGGTGATCGGGCTGCCGCCGCAGGACCTCAAGTGGAAGCCGGGGACGCCGTCGGGGGTGCGGATCGGCGAGGGGACCGTGGTCCGTGAGTACTCGACGATCCATCGCGCGACGACTCCGGACGGCTTCACCGTGCTGGGAAAGGACTGCTATCTCATGGCGCAGGGGCACATCGCCCATGACTGCCAGATCGGCGACAACGTGATCATGACCGGGTACACGGCGCTCACCGGATTCGTGCAGGTCGGCGACCGGGCCGTGATCTCCGGCCTGACGGGGATCCACCAGTTCGTGCGCATCGGGACGCTGGCCATGGTGAGCGGGTGCTCGCGGATCGGCCAGGACGTGCCGCCGTACTTCATCGTCGAGGGTAATCCCGCCGAGGTGCGCGGAGTGAACATCGTCGGGCTGCGGCGCGCCGGCGTGCCGGCTGACGTCCGCCTGAACCTCCAGCGCGCCTACAAGATTCTCTACCGGTCGGGCCGCGCCCCGAGGCCGGCGCTCGAGCGGATCCGTGGGGAGATCGAGCCGTCGCCCGAGATCGAGCAGCTCTGCGAGTTCATCGCGTCATCGAAGCGCGGGATCTGCTAGGGGAGGGAGATGGGCAAGCGCGAGCAGAAGCGGCTGCGGGCCGGGGTCATCGGCGCCGGTCACATGGGGCAGTACCACATCCTGGTCTACGCCGAGCTGTGGGACGTGGACCTCGTGGGCATCGTGGATGCCGACGCGGGGAAGGCGGCCCGCCTCGCCGCCCAGTACGATTCGCAGGCCCTCACGGATCACCGGGAGCTCTTCGGGAAGGTGGACGTCGTGTCCATCTCGGTGCCGACCCCGCTTCACTTCGAGATCGCGAAGGACTGCCTCGAGGCGGGCATCAGCGTCCTGGTGGAAAAGCCGCTGACCTCCACGCTCGAGGAGGCCCGCGATCTCTTCCGCATCGCGCGGGAGCGGAACGTCGTCCTGCACGTCGGCCACGTCGAGCGGTTCAACGGGGCCGTCCAGGAGCTCCGCAAGATCGTCGCGAACCCCATCCTGGTGGAGTCCCGCCGGCTGGGACCGTTCGTCCCCCGGGTGCAGCACGACACGGTGGTCATGGACCTCATGATCCACGACGTCGACATCGTGCTCGGATTGGTGGACAGCGAGGTCCGGCGGATCACGGCGGCGGGCTCGCGGGTCCACTCGGCGCGCCCCGACGTCGCGAACGTGCAGATCCTGTTCGAGAGTGGTACCGTCGCCAACATCACCGCCAGCCGGGCCACCGAGCACAAGGTCCGGACGCTCGCCATCACGCAGCCCGACGCGTACATCTTTCTCGACTACACCGACCAGGACATCCAGATCCACCGGCGCGCGGCGTCCGAGTACGTGCTGAACCGGGAGTCGATCCGCTACCGGCAGGAGTCCTTCGTCGAGCACCTGTTCGTGCACAAGGAGAACCCGCTCAAGTTGGAGATCCTGCACATCCTCAAGGCCGTTCGCGAGGCACAGCGGACTGGGACGGTCGAGCTCCTCGAGCAGGACGACGTGCGCTCGCTCGCCGTGGCGCTCGAGATCGAGCGAATGATCGAGGAGGGTCGGCCGCACCTCGACTGGCCGCCCCGCTGAGCGGGATGGCCGAGGCCCTCGGCCTGGTCGGCGGGGCCGGGGCGCTGCCGGTCCTCATGGCTCGCGAGGCGCGGCGGGCCGGCTGGCGCGTGATCGCCTTTGCCCTCGCCGCCGCGGAGCCCCTCGTTCCTCATGCGGATCGGGTCGTGCCCTGTCAGCTCGGCGACGTGGGGCCCATCCTGGCGGCGCTCGGCGAGGAGGGGATCCGTCACGTGGTGCTGGCCGGCCGGGTCCGGAAGGACCTGCTGTTCCAGGGCGCGCCGCTGGACACGGCCGCTCGGCAGCTCCTTTCGAAGGCCGCGGACTGGACGGACGAGGGTCTGCTCGGCGCGGCGGTGCAAGGGCTCGCGGCGATGGGCATCGAGGTGCTGGACCAGCGACAGTTCCTGGCGCCCTGGCTGGTGGCGCCCGGGCTGATAGCCGGGCCGCCTGTCCGTCCGGAGCTCGAGGCCGACGTGGTGCGGGGGCTTCGGCTGGCCCGAGACCTGGCGGAGCGCGGGGTCGGCCAGACGGTCGTCCTCCGATGCGGTTCGGTGGCGGCCGTCGAGGCGATGGAGGGAACCGACGAAGCCGTCCGCCGGGGCCTCGCCCTGGCGGGCCGTGGCGCGGTCGTGGTGAAGGCGGCGGCTCCCGCGCACGACTACCGGCTGGACGTGCCCACCGTCGGTCCCGACACGGTTGACTGCTGCACGGCGGGCGGGGCGGCCGTGCTGGCGCTCCAGGCAGGACGCGTGCTCCTGCTCGAGCGCGAGCGCGTCGAGGCGGCAGCGGCCCGGACGGGGATGAGCATTGTCGGGGTCGCGGAGCGGCCGGGCGTCGATTGACGTCCTGATGGTGGCCGGCGAGGCTTCCGGGGACCTCCACGGAGCCACGCTGGCCCGGGCGCTCATCACGCTGGCACCCGGCCTCCGCCTCGCCGGAATGGGGGGAGCGCGGATGGCTGCCGCGAGCGTCCGGCTCGTCCAGCGCGCCGAGCGCGTCACCGTCGTGGGGGGGACCGAGGCGCTTGGCCGACTCCCCGCGCTCTGGTCGGCGTTCCGCGTGCTCCGACGCCAGCTCCGGTACCGGCGCCCCCGCGTGCTCGTGCTGATCGACTTCCCGGAGTTCAACCTGCGCCTGGCCCGCGTGGCGCGCCGGCTCGGCGTGCCCGTGGTGTACTTCGTGGCGCCACAGCTGTGGGCCTGGCGACCGGGGCGAGTTCGCACCATGGCGCGAGACGTGAATCGGGTCCTGGCGATCTTCCCGTTCGAGGTCGGCCTCTACCAGGAGGCTGGGGTGCCCGTCGAGTTCGTCGGCCATCCGGTGCTCGACGTCCTGCCCGCTCTGGACCGTGAGGCGGCGCGCTCGGGGCTCGCGACGGAGGGGGAGACGCTGGTCGGCCTCCTGCCGGGAAGCCGGGATGCCGAGATGCGGCGCCACCTGCCCGTGCTGCTTGGCGCGGCGCATCGGATCGCGGCGCGCCGACCGCGGACGCGGTTCGCCCTGCCGGTCGCTCCCACCAGTGCGGTGGCGGGGGTGGCGGCGGCCGTCCGCGCTTCCGGGCTTCCGATCGAAGTGCTGCCCGGAGAGGCCTATCGGGTGATGGCCGCGGCCGATGTCCTGCTCGTCGCCTCCGGGACCGCGACGCTCGAGGCCGCCTGCTACGGCACCCCGATGGTCGTGCTGTACCGGCTCTCGGCGGTGTCGCACGCGCTCGCCCGCCGCCTGGTTCGCGGAGTGTCGCACATCAGCCTCCCGAACATCGTGGCGGGGCGCGAGATCGTGCGCGAGTTCGTCCAGGGGCAAGCGACACCGGACGCGGTCGCGGGAGCCGCGCTCGAGCTTCTCGAGGACGACGTGGCCCGGGCGGCCCAGCGTGCGGCTCTGCTCGAGGTCCGGGTCCGGCTCGGCGAGGCGGGCGCGGGACTCCGCGCCGCCCGCGCGGTCCTGCGAGAGCGCGATGGCGCGACCGGTGGCTGAGCCCGCCGGTGCGCGGCCGGCTGCGCGCGAGCGGCGCCGGCCCGGTCGCGCGCTGGCGACCTCCCGGCCGGCCATTGCCCTGGGGCGGGGGCTGGTGCGCGGCCTGGGAGCGAGCCTCCGTTTCCGGGAGGTCCGTCCTCCCGCGGTCGACGCCCTCTGGCGCGACGGGCGGCCGGCGATCTATGCCGTGTGGCATGGCCGCATCCTGATGCTCCCGTATTTCTACGGGCGGCGTCGCCGGGTCCACGTCCTGACGAGCCGATCCCGGGACGGCGAGATCCTGAGCCGCTTCGTCCAGGGATTCGGCGCCCGGGTCGTCCGCGGGTCGTCCTCGCGCGGCGGGGGCAGGGCCTTGCTGACGCTGGCGCGGCTGATCCGGGAGGAGGGCGCTGAGGTTCTGGTCGTCCCCGACGGGCCGCGTGGGCCCCGCCACGTGGCGCAGCCGGGTGCGGTCCTGCTGGCCAAGTTGACGGGCGCCCCGGTGGTGCCGATGGGATTCGGGGCCAGACCCAGTACCGTCCTCCGCTCCTGGGATGCGTTTCTCGTCCCGCATCCCTTCGCCCGAGCCGCCGTACTGTTCGGCGAGCCCATCGCGGTGCCGCCCGACGCCGACCGGGACGTCCTCGAGGTCAAGCGGCGCGAGCTCGAGAATGCCCTCCAGGAGATCACTGCCGCGGCGGACCGGGCGGCTGGCGGGGGCGATGTACCGACTCTATAGCGCGGTCCTGGCGCTCCTGGCGCTCGGCTACTTGCCGCTGTTCCTCGTGCGGAAGGTCTGGGGCGCCGGCTACCCGGTGGCGCTCCGCGAGCGATTCGGCTTCATCCGCGTTCCGCCCCCGCCCGTGCCCAGCGGGCGCTTCTGGGTCCACGCGGTGTCGGTGGGTGAGGTGATGGCGGCGGTGCCGCTGGTCCAGGCCCTTGCCGCCCGTTGGCCGACGGCCGACATCGTCGTCTCGACCGTGACGGCCACCGGGGAGCGCGTGGCTCGGGCGCGGCTGGCCGAGGTCGTGGCGATGCTCACGTTTCCGCTGGACTTTCGCGGAGCCGTCCGGCGGACCGTGCGCCGGGTGGAGCCCGGCTGCTTCATCGCCCTCGAGACGGAGCTGTGGCCCAACCTCCTGAGGGCGCTCCGCCAGGCGAAGGTGCCCGCGGTCCTCGCCAACGGTCGGATCTCCGACCGCTCGTACCGCCGCTACCGGCTGGTGCGTCGCCTCTTCCGTCTGGTGCTCGAGGACATCGCGCTCTTCTGCATGCAGTCCGAGGAGGACGCCCGCCGGATCATCAGTCTCGGCGCGCTGCCCGAGCGCGTGCTCGTGACCGGCAACCTGAAGATGGAGGCGCCGCCGGGCGATGCCGGCACCGAGCAGCTGTGGCGCCGGCTGCTTCATCTTGGCCAGGCACCGGTCGTCGTGGCGGGCAGCACGCATCGCGGCGAGGAGGCCACGATGCTCGACGCGTTCCTGGCGACGCGGCCGGCGGCGGATGGTCTCCGGCTCGTGCTGGCGCCGCGCCACCCGGAGCGGCTCGACGAGGTCGAAGGCCTGGCCCGGGCCCGGGGGCTCGCCGTCGTCCGGCGGAGCCGAGTGAGCCCGGGCAACGGCGCCCCGGTGATCCTCCTCGATACGATGGGCGAGCTGGCCTCGCTCTATGCGGTCGCTGACGTCATCTTCGTCGGGGGCAGCCTCGTCCCGATCGGGGGGCACAACGTGGTAGAGCCGGCGCTACACGCCAAGGCGGTCGTCTTCGGGCCGCACATGACGAACTTCCGGGACGCCGCCGCCCTGTTGCTCCGGGCCGACGCGGCGATCCAGGTGGGAGACGGGACAGAGCTGGCGGCGGCGCTCGGGCGGCTCCTCGGGGATGCGCCGGCCCGGCAGGCTCTCGGGCGCGCGGCCTGGATCGCCGTGCGCGCGCACCAGGGCGCCTGCGTCCGTACGGTGGCGGCGCTCGAACGAGTGCTGGCGCTGTCGGGGCGCGGCGGGGCGTGAGCATCCGAAAGGCTCCGCCGCAGAGGGGAGGCTGGTGACGAGGGGGCCCGGCGCCTTCCGGCGCGGCCGACTGCTGCGCGCCTGGCGCGAAGGGCGTGCGGGCCCGCTCCGCTTCGCCCTCACGCCCGCGGCGTGGGTGTACCGCGGCGGCCTGGTCGTGCGGGAAGCGGCCTATGGGCGCGGGTGGCTTGCTCGCGGGCGGCTGCCGTGTGCGGTGGTCTCCGTGGGGAACCTGACCGTCGGCGGCACCGGCAAGACACCGGCGGTCGAGATGGTGGCGCGCTGGCTCACCGACGATGGGCACCGGGTGGCGATCGTGAGCCGGGGATATGGCCGCCGCCCGGGGGCCCCGGTCGAGCTCGTGTCGGACGGTGGCGCACCGAGGCTTCCGGCCGAGCGGGCCGGCGATGAGCCTCTCCTCCTGGCACGGCGTCTTCCGGGGGTGGCCGTCGTTGTCGGAGCCGATCGCCTCCTGGCGGGCCAGTGGACGGTGGTGCATCTCCGTCCGGACGTGGTGCTGCTCGACGACGGCTTCCAGCAGCGACGACTGCTGAAGGACGTGGAGATCGTGTGTCTCGATGCTCGTGCCCCATGGGGGCCAGGCGGGCTCTTGCCCCGGGGCACGCTCCGCGAGCCGCCATCTGCCCTTGCCCGGGCGCACCTGCTCATTGCGACCCGGGCCGATGCCCGGCGGAACCTCGCTGGTCTCCTCGAGGAGATTTGCCACTACGCGGGGCCGGCGCCCTGTCTGGCGGCGGACTACGCGGTCGAGGGCCTCGAGGACCTGGGATCGGGCGCGCTTCATCCCGCGTCAGCCCTCGAGGGCAGAGGGGTTCTCGCCTTCGCCGGGATTGCCGCACCGGAACGGCTCGCGGAGACTCTTACCACCCAGGGCGCAATCGTGCGGGATGTCGTGGCATTTCCGGATCACCACGCGTACCAGCCGCGTGATCTCGAAGCCGTCGCCCAGCGGGCCCGGGCCGTGGGCGCGAGCCTCCTGGTGACGACGGAGAAGGACGCGGTGCGCCTGGGACTGTCGGGGACGCCGGGGACCACGGCTCTCCCGGCAGCACCACGCCCGGCCGGTGGGGCGCTCCTGCCCATGTGGGTGCTGCGCGTCCGGCTCGAGCCGCTCGCAGGCCGTGGACCGCAGGCCGCAGGCCGTCAAATCAATGCGTGGCGGGCCGAGTTACGGGCCCGCGTCGCCGCGGCGGTGCGGGAAGGTCGCGCGGAGACGCGGCCGTGAAGACGAGCGCGATCCCCCGACGCGCGATCGAGCGCGCCCTGGTACGCTTCCCGAACTGGCTCGGCGACACGGTCATGGCGCTTCCCACCCTACGGGCGCTGCGGGCCGCCCTTCCCGGGGCCGAGCTCTGGTGCCTCGGCCCCTGGGTGGGGACCATCCTCGAGACCGAGCCGGGCATCGCGCGGCGCCTTGTCCCACCCGGAGGCGTGGGTGCCCGGCTGGTCCAGGCCCGCCGTCTCCGGCAGGCGCGCTTCGATGTCGCCCTGATCCTGCCGAACTCGCTCGAGACCGCGCTGGCCGGATGGCTGAGCGGAGCTCGCTGGCGCGTGGGCTACGGGGAGGGGCGGGACGCCCTGCTGACGCATGCGCTCCCGGCTCAGACCGAT
>JBGQGN010000144.1:0-8296 GCA_041497395.1 Methylomirabilia bacterium | reverse complement strand
CGGAGACTGCCCGGGCCGGGGCGCCTGCGCCGTGACCATCACGAAGAGTCGTTCGGTCACCGCGCGCTTCCGGGCCTGACGGCTCGCGCGTCCGGAGGGTGTCCTAGCCGGTGTTGCGGAGGCCGGCGGCGATCCCGTTGATCGTGAGCAGGAGCACCTCCCGGAGGGCCTCGGCGCCGGTTCCGTCCGGGTCCGGCAGGGCACGGAGGCGACGGAGCATCTCGACCTGGAGGTAGTTCAGGGGATCCACGTACGGGTTCCGGAGCTGGACCGACCGCTGGATGACCGGATCCCCGGCCATCAGCGCCGGATGCCCGGTGATGGCCAGGATCGCCTGGTGGGTGCGGTCGAACTCGGCGCGAATCGTCGCGAAGACGCGACGGGCCAGCTCCCGGTCGGGCACGAGGTTCGAATAGAGCGCCGCGATCTCCATGTCGGCCTTGAGGAGCGACATCTCGGCGTTGTCGAGGAGCGCGTGGAGAAAGGGCCACTGCCGGTACATCTCGTGGAGATCCCCGAGATCGCCCGCGGCCAGCGCGCTCCCCAGACCGTACCAGCCCGGCAGATTGAAGCGGCTCTGCATCCAGGAGAAGACCCAGGGGATGGCCCGGACGTCGGCCACGGCCAGCGCGCGCCCGCGCCGGGCCGGGGGGCGGGAGCCGATGCGGAGCCGCTCGATCTCGTCGATGGGCGTGGCGCCCCGCCAGTAGTCGACGAACCCGGGCGTGTCGTGGACCAGGGCGCGGTAGGCGGCCAGGGCGCGCTGGGCCATGCTCTCCATCGCCACGCGCCACGCGGCGGGAATCTCCGGCGCGGATCGCGGCGCGGACGCGAGCAGCACGGCGCTCACGACCTGCTCGAGGTGCCGGTGAGCCAGGTCGGGCGCGGTGTAGCGCGACGCCAGCACCTCGCCTTGCTCCGTGACGCGGAAGCGCCCGCCCACCGTTCCGGGCGGCTGCGCGCGGATGGCGCGGCCCGCCGGGCCGCCGCCGCGGGCCACGCTCCCGCCGCGCCCGTGAAAGAGCGTGAGGCGGACGCCGTGGTCCCGGCAGATGCGGGCGATCCGCTCCTGCGCCCGGTAGAGCGCCCAGTTGGACGCGAGGTACCCGCCGTCCTTGTTGCTGTCGGAGTACCCGATCATCACCGTCTGCTCGCCGCCGCATGACGCCAGATGGGCGCGGTAGGCCTCCAGCGCGAAGAGCTCGGCCAGCACGGTTGGCGCCCGGTCGAGGTCGTCGAGCGTCTCGAAGAGCGGCGCCACCGGCAGCCCGCCGGCACCACCGGCCCAGCGGGCGAGGACGAGGACCGTCAGCACGTCGGCGGCCGCCCGCGTCATCGAGATCACGAACGGCCCGAAGAGCTCGGGTCCGTACACCGCCCGGGCCCGGGCGAGCAGCCGGAACAGCGCCCAGGTCTCGCACGCCAGATCGTCGAGCCCCTCCGGGTCGGCCGCCGCGGCCGCGGCTGGCGGGGCGGCGGCGAGGAGAGCCTCGAGAGCGCGGTTCCGCTCGGCCCCGGTAGCCGCGGGGTCGCCGGCGTCCACTCCCCAGGCGCGGCGGAGCTGATCGAACGTCCCGGCGAGACGGCCGGCATCCTCCCGGAGATCGAGACGGGCCGCGTGGAGACCGAACAGGTCGATCTGGGTGCGAACGGTCCGAAGCCGGTCCTCGGCGAGGGGCGCGGGCACCGCCCCCGCGATCAGGTCGAGCGTGCCTGCCAGCTCGTCGACGCGGGCGCGCGCCTGGTGCGGCTGGGTCTCGAGAAGCCGCGCGGTCATGTCCTCGGCGAAGGCGGCCCCGAGATCCCCGGCCAGGAGCGACAGCGCGATACGGTAGGGCTCGGCGCCGTAGCGGCGCTCCAGGTAGGCGGCGCGCTCCGGAAGCGGCCGCCGGCCCGCGAGCCATGCTGCGAGCGCTGCGGGGAGCGGTAGCCGCCGGTCGCTCAGGCTGAATCGCCGCGCGAGATCCTGGAGCGCGCGGCGGTGCTGCCCGACGGCGAGACCCCGGTGCAAGCGCAGCGTCTCTGCGGTGACGGCCGCGGTGACGTACGGATTCCCGTCCCGGTCACCGCCGATCCACGAGCCCAGCCCCGAGCCACCGGCGCGGGACGGTCAGCCCCGCATAGTGCTCGGCCACCGCGGTCGCGAGCTCGGCGTGGACCCGCGGCAGGACGTCCCAGAACGTGTGCTCCACGAAGTAGAGGCCGGTGCGAACCTCGTCGGTGACCTCGGGGCGTGCCGTGCGCGCCCGGTCGGTGAGCCAGAGCGCCGTGACCTCGGCCCGGAGCGCCGCCTCGGCGGCGGCCCGCTCCAGCGGCAGGAGATCGTCCCGGTGGAGGTCGGACAGGGTCGCGGCGATGCGCTGGAGCTTCGAGAGCACGCTGCGACGCTTCGCCTCGGTCGGGTGCGCCGTGAGCACGAGCTCGACGCTCAGGTCCCGCAGCAGCGCGGCCATCTGGTCGCGGGAGACGCCGCTCCGGCGGAGCGCCGTGACGGCCTCGCCGATGGACTCGCCGATCGGCTCCGGCGCCCGCGCTCGGGTACGCCGCCGGAGCTCTTGGATCCGGTGGACCTCCTCGGCCAGGTTGACGAGGTCGAAGTAGAGCGTGAAGGCGGACGCGATCGCGCGGGCCGTGGTGGGCGGCAGGGCCTCGACGTCCTGCGCGAGCTGCGCGGCCGCGGCAGGGTCGCCCGCGCGGCGCGCCTTCGCGAGCGCGCGGATTCGCTCCTCGGCCTCGAGCAGCGCCGGCGACTCCTGGGCGGCCAGCACCTCGCCCAGGAGGTTGCCCAGGAGATGGATCGCGTCCGACAGCGTCAGGCTCATGCGGGCGTGGGCGGGTTCTTCACGGGATCACGGCACGATCTTCGGCGCGGTCACCGACCTCCAGCCCTCACCGGCCCGGAGCGCGGGTGGCCGCGTCTCGGCGAGGGCACGCCGCGTGGGGCTCGCCGGATCAGCGCGAGGGGCAGCGGGCCTGTGGCGGCAGAGGGACGTGCTCCGGATTGCCGCACTGGTCACACAGGAGTCGCGTTGCGCTCATGGCCGACACCTCCCCGTGGACTCGTCCTCGCGCAGGTCATTTTCCTCCGGGCGCCAGGCAGCCGCAAGGGCGCCGATCGGCGCGCAGGCGAGGGGACGGCAGCGACCGACGACGGAGTTGACGCGCCACGGGGAAGGTGTTGTGGTTTCCTGGCGAGTCACAGGCAACGGGCGGCAGCCCTCGACGTCCGCGCGACCCCAAGGTGGCCGTGCGGAGCAGAATCCCACCTGAACTGGGGGAGGCATCGATGACGGACCGGATCATCCTACGCACTGGCGAGGCACTCGTGACCGGAGGGCCACCGGGCACGGCGGCAGAACCTGAAGTCGTGATCGGGGCCCTGGACGGCCCGGTGGGCACCGCGATGGCCACGCTGATGGGGGGCCAGGTCAAGGGTCACACGCGCGTCTTCGCGCTCCTCAACACCGACGTCCAGGTTCGCCCCGCTACCCTGATGGTCAGCAAGGTCACGGTCGGGGGGGAGAAGGCGACGAAGTACACGAACATCCTGATGGGTACGGTGCAGGCGGCGATCGCGCACGGCGTGCTCGACGCCGTCCGGATCGGCGACCTGCCCAAGAGCCAGGTCAACGAGCTCGGCATCATCTGCGCCGTCTGGCTGGCGCCCACCATCGTCGACGTCGTTGATCTCGACCACCGGGTGCTGTTCGACATTCATCGGCGAGGCATGGCCAAGGCGATCGGTAAGGCGATGCGTCACGAGCCGTCGATCGACTGGCTGCTCGAGAACCAGGACAAGGTCGTCCACCGGTACTTCCAGATGGGGCTGGAGGGGAAGATCTAGGCCCCGGGGGCGAAGCGCCGCCGCTGCCCACGGAAGACCCCCCGACGGCGTCGGCCGCGCCTTCCGGTACCGGGCGTCGCCGCGATTTCGTGCGAGAGGAACGACCCACCCCGCCGATCTCCGACCCGACGGCCGGAGATCGGCGGGTCCCGTCCCGGCGCCGGCCAGCGCTGCGGGAGCCGCGCCGCGATGCGGTCACCCTCCTTCGGGTCCTCGAGGGTCTCCGCCGATCACGGCAGCTTCTTCAGGAGGCCTTCGAAGACCCGTGCGTTCTGGGGGCCGCCGGTGGATCCGCCCCGGTCCCCGAAGTACGAGGCCGCCTGGTTGACGATCCGAACCCGCAACCCGTCGGTTGTCAGCGCGTAGTCGGCCTCCTCGGTCACGTATTGCTGCTGGAGATAGCCGCCGCTGGTCCGCTCGAAGCCGGTGTGAAGCACGTACGCGACCCCGCCCGGGCGTTTCACGACGGACGCCACCGCCATCGTCATCACGCCCCCGCCAGGCGGCACGAACTGGATCTGCCCGGGAGCGGACAGCTCGACGATCCGGACCAGGCCCCGGTTGTTCTCGTAGGTGAACAGGAAGTAGCCGTTCTCGCTGAAGGTCGCCAAGAACTCGGCCGCCTGTCCCTCCACGGTGACGGTGCCTCGCCACGTGCCAGTGAGGTCCTCCGGACGCGCGAGCCGGGCCGACAGCAGGACGACGGACGCGAGTGCGATCGCGAAGACTCCGAGTCTGGGCGCCATGTTCATACTCCCGCCCGTCGCGGAAAGGCTACCGCGCCCGCTCCCGGTCGAGCAGCACGCGGCGCAGGACCTTGCCCGAAGCCGACTTGGGGATCTGATCGATGAACTCCACGTGCCGGATGCGCTTGTGGGGCGCCACCCGCTCTGCCACCCAGGCCATGAGCGCCTCGCCGCTCGTCCCGCGGGCGGCCTCGTCGGGCTTGAGCACCACGTACGCGAGCGGCACCTCGCCCGCCTCCTCGTCGGCCTTCCGGATGACCGCGGCGTCGAGGACCGCAGGGTGCGTCACCAGGAGCGCCTCCAGCTCGGCCGGCGCCACCTGCAGCCCCTTGTACTTGATGAGCTCCTTGGTGCGGTCGACGACGTAGAACCACTCCTCGTCGTCCACGTAGCCGACGTCGCCGGTGTGGTACCACCCGTCGCGATCGATGGCCTCCGCCGTCTCCTCTGGCCGGTTGAGGTAGCCCCGCATGATCTGGGGTCCTCGGATCAGGATCTCGCCCTGCTCGCGCGGGCCGAGCGTCGCGCGGGTGACCAGATCGACGATCTTCACCTCGGTGTTCGGAACGACCTGGCCGATCGATCCGGGCTTGGACGGCGCATCGATCGTCGGGCTCAGGTGGGTGACGGGGCTCGCCTCCGTCATGCCGTAACCCTGGACGACCGGGCACCTCAGCTTCCGGGCGAGCGCGCGGGCGATCTCCTCCCCGAGCGGCGCGGCGCCGGAGAACACGAGCCGGACGCTCGAGAGATCGAACTGGGCGACCGCCGGATGCTTCACGAGGCCGAGGACGATGGGCGGCACGAGGGGCAGGACGGTCACCCGATGCTTCTGGATCAAGCCCAGGAACTCCACGAGGTCGAAGCGCGGCATCGTCACGAGCGTGCTGCCGTTGGCCAGCGACAGCTTCATGATGACGACCATGCCGTAGATGTGGAAGAAGGGCAGCACGGCCATGACCACGTCCCGCTCGCCGAAGCACTCGAAGCCCCGCATGCCCTCGCACTGCCGGAGATTCGCCACCAGGTGGCGGTGGGTGAGCATGACCCCCTTGGGCAGCCCCGTCGTGCCGCTCGAGTACGGCAGTACGACGAGGTCCCGTCCCGGATCGATGGCGACGGCGGGAGGGTTGGGCGGCGCCTCCAGCAGCTCGGCAAACGGGCGGGCACCTTCGGCCGCCCCGATGACGAAGATCTCCTCGATCCCCGTTCGCGCCGCCGCCTCCCTCGCCCTGTCGAGGACGGCGGGGACGGTGACCAGGAAGCGCGCGCCCGAGTCGCTGAGCTGCGCGGCCAGCTCGTCGGCGGTGTACGTCGGGTTGACGGTGGTGTTGATCCCGCCGAGAGACGCCACGGCGTGGAAGACCACCACGTACTCGGGGCAGTTCGGGCTGTAGATCGCCACCACGTCGCCCTTGCGGAGGCCGCGGCGCGCCAGGCCGGTCGCCGCGCGTCGGATGGCCTCCTCGAGCTGCCCGTACGTCAGGACGCGGCCGCTCGGTCCGTCGACGATGGCCGGCTTGTCGCCGAGCCGCCGGGCGTGCCGCAGCACGTACTCCGTGATGGAGACGTGGGGCACCGTGACGTCGGCGCTGCGGCTCCTGACGATCATAGCTCTGCTCGTGGGGTGAGCCGGCGTGAGCCGCTCATCGATGGGAGACTATCGCCGGTGCTCCAAGGCCGTCAAGTCGCCTGCGGCGGCCGAGCCGGGCCCCGTTGTTGATAGCGGGCGTGTCGCCTGGATCCGCTCGCCCGTGGCGGTCGCGGCTTGTCAGGGCGGGTTCGACAACTTGATACTGAGGTCAAGGTGTGCGCCTGAAGGAACCGTCCTCGAGGCCCGGCGGGAAGGGCGGATCCGCGAGCGCGCGCCTCAGAGGACGCGCCGGAGCGGCTAGACGTGTTCGAAGACGATCGCCCAGAAGGGGGCGCTGCCAACGTTTCGGATCTCGTGGACCATGATCTGCGGCGCCCAGTGCACGCCCCCCGCCGGGAAGCGGTCCTCGCGGGCCTCGCCACTGGGGAACCGCTGGACCGCGTGGGCCGCCGTGAGCGGGAGGATGAGCCGAGGCGCGTGGCTGTGCATCCAGCGGACCTGCGCGGGCCCCAGGATCTCCTCGTAGACGTAGACCGTGTCGTTCCTGAAGAGCACCTTGTCCCCGAAGGTCCGCGTCACCCCCGGAGCATCCGGCAGTGACCGCACCTCCACGAGCATCGCCTCGCCAAACGGCTGCGACCCGGCCTCGGGCAGGAGCTCGCCGGCTCCGAGCCAATCGACCCGGCCCCGCGCCACCGGAAAGTATCGACCCTCGTCGCGCTGCCGATGGAGCAGCGAGCCTCCGCCGTCCCTCACGCCGATGAGCAAGGCGTTCGCGTGCGGGATCGGCGGCCCGCCGTGCCCCGTTCCCGAGGCATCGTCGATTCCGATGACGAGCACCGCGTCGTTGTCCAGCAAGGTCCGAATCGGCATGGTTCCTCCGCGCGCCGGCGGCCCGGCGCGATCGCCTTCTCCCGGGCGCCCAGGTGGCTGTCCGCCCTCAGATTCCCCACCGCCGCCGCGACACCTCCACCGGCTCGAGCGGGGCGCCGGGCTCCCAGAAGGCCGAGTGGCCCGTCGGCGCGGCCCCGGCCCACCGATCGTCCATCGGCTCGCTGGCGCGCTGGTAGCGAGTGTCACAGCTCAGCCGGTAGCGGTCGGTGGTGTTGACCAGCGAGGCATGGAGCATGAAGAGACCGAAGATGACGACGTCACCCGCGCGGAAGGGCGCGGTGGCCCAGCGTCCCCCGAGGCGGTCGACCAGCTCGGCCGGGTCCCGGCTGAAGATCCCCTCGATCAGATCGCGGTCGACATCGCACCGCCCGTACGTCTCGCGAACCCGGCGCCAGCGATGCGAGCCGAGGCAGAGGGCGAGCGGCCCCATCTCCGGGGTCACGTCCCCGAGCGGGGTCCAGCATGTGTAGACGTCGGGCGTGCCCCGGCCCATGTACGGCGCGTCACAGTGAATGCCCGTGCCGGCGCCCGGCCCCGCCGCCCGCAGCCACTGGAACTGATAGCTCGCCACCGGCGCGTCCAGGATGCGCGCGAAGACGCGCATGATCCGGTCACCGTACACGACGGTGGCGAGCGCCGGGGTCTTGAGGCGCTCGCGCGCCCGCACGGAGGTCGTGGGAGTCTCGCGCGATGCGGGGTTGGCGACGCCGTCCATCAGGGGGCATGTGGGGTCGAGGAGCCCCTCCTCGGCCATGCGCCGGAGGATGTCCTGGCGGGCGGCCAGCACCTCGGCCGGGTCGTGCACGCCCCGGAGCAGCAGATACCCGTCCTCCGCCAGGCGGTGGCGGAGCGCGTCCGGGTCGTCGAGGAGATCGTTGCTGGCGCGGAGCTCGAGCGTCAGGTAGCGGCTCCCGGCCGCGAGCTGCCGCTCACCGATGCGGTATTCCATTCGTGCCGACCCCGGCGGCCGAGTCTAGCAACGGTCTCGCCGGCGGGTCAACGGAACGGACGTCGGAATCGGGGCCGGGGAGGCCCGCCGAGATTTCCGTGCAGCCCAGGCCATCCCGGGGTATAGTAATGGCTGTCTGGTTCTGACCGCCGGTTCATCTTCGAGCCCGAGTCCTTTTCAGACCGCGCAACCCCGCCTCCTCTTCCGCACGGTGGGACGCGACCTCAACATCGCGGAAGACTGGCCGGGCCCAGGTTCGCCCTGAAGGG
>JBGQGN010000143.1:0-8322 GCA_041497395.1 Methylomirabilia bacterium | reverse complement strand
TGTCGTCGGCCTCTCTCAGGAGCTGGCGGGCGATGATGAGGCGCTGGATCTCGGAGGTGCCTTCGTAGATCCGGGGGGCGCGCACCTCCCGGTACAGGCGCTCGATCGGAGACCCGCGGAGCACGCCCGCGCCTCCGTGGATCTGGACCGCCTGGTCGACGGCCCGCTGCGCCGCTTCGGTGGCGAAGAGCTTTGCCATGGCCGATTCGAGCGTCACCCGTAGAGCGCCCGCGTCCCGGAGGCGCGCCGCCGAGTAGACGAGGAGCCGCGCGGCCCGGAGCTCCGTGGCCATGTCGGCCAGCTTCGCCTGGATCGCCTGGAACTGGGCGATCGGCTGGCCGAACTGGGTCCGGTGCCGGGCGTGCGTGAGCGCGAGGTCGAGGGCGGCCTGTCCCAGGCCCACGGCCTGCGCCCCCACCGACGCGCGGAAGACGTCGAGCGTCCCCATCGCCACGCGCCAGCCGTCACCCTCGGCGCCGAGCCGGTGATCCGCGGGGATGCGGCAGTCCTCGAAGGCGAGCTCGCCGATGACGTGGGGGGCGAGCGTGTGCATGGGTGCCCCGGTGAGGCCCGGTGCATCCTTCGGGACGACGAAGGCCGACAGGCCCTTGGCGCCGGGCGCCGGCCCCGTGCGGGCGAACACCACGTAGAGGTCGGCGACGGGCGCGTTCGAGATGAAGCGCTTCCTGCCCGTGAGCACCCAGGCGTCGCCCCGGAGCTCGGCGCGCGTCGTGAGGGCGGCGGCGTCCGAGCCCGCCTCGGGCTCGGTCAGCGCGAACGCGGGAACGGTCTCGCCTCGGGCCAGCGGTGGGAGCCAGCGCTGCTTCTGAGCTTCGGTGCCCGCGAGGAGGATGGGGTAGCTCCCCAGTCCCTGGATCGCGAACAGCTCCTCGGCGGCCGGGCACGTCCGGGCGAGCTCCTCGCGGATGAGGCAGAGGGTCACCGACCGGAACGGGCCCTCGAGACTGCCCCCGTAGGCGGCGGGCACGAGCCGCGGAAAGAGGCCCTCGCGACCGAGGGCTCGTGCGAGATCCCAGTTGAGCTCGTCGCGCTCTCCCCACGTCTCGGCGAGGGGCCGGAACGTCTCGGCGCCCGCCCGGGCCACGGCGGCCCGGAGCGCCCGCTCCTCCGGAGAGAGGTCGAGACCGCCGTCCCGGAAGGTCAGGGATCGCTCCCCAGCGCGCCGCGGATGGCTCGTCCGTCCGGCGCCACGTACGTCTCGAACGTCAGGCCCTCGCGCTCGACCCGGAACAGGGCCAGCGGCCGCGCGATCGTGCCGTCGTCGCGGACCACCAGCTCGCCCGCGTAGAGGGAGGGAAAGCGGCGCCCGGTGACGAGGACGTCACGGAGCCTGGAGCCGGTGACGCCGCGGCCATCGCGGAGCAAGCGCTGAGCGGCCTCGGCGAGAAGCGTCGCCGTCTCGTACGCGCTCGCCGCGAAGCGGGACGGGGGTTGCCCGTGGCGGGCCTCGTACGCCCGGGCGAAGCGGGCCCCGCGCGTGCCGGGCAGGGGAACGAACGCGTCCGTCAGGATCAGGGCGCCGTCGATTGCGCGTCCGCCGGCCAGGCGCGCCGCCCGGTCGTCGTCCGTGGCCAGGATCTGCCCGGCGAAGCCGGCGTCACGGAGCGCGCGCGCGGCTTCGCCAAGCGCCGTCCCCTGGAATCCCAGCACGACGGCCTCGGGCGCGACCCTGGCGGCGGTTCGGAGGCGCGACCTGAGATCGGAGGCATCCAGCGACACGCTCTCGTCGTGGACGAGGTGACCGCCTTGCTGTCGCCAGCGGGCGGCGACCGCCGCGCGGACGGCGCGGCCAAAGCTGTCGCTGTCACCCAGGACGCCGAGGCGGCGGATGCCGCGCTCCCAGGCATATGCCCCCAGGACGTCGGCGCGGGCGGCCGCCGAGGGCCTGAGCTGGAACAGGCTCCGGCTCGTCGCGGGAAAGCGCTCGGTCGCGAGGCCCGCGTGGAGCACCAGGACGTCGCGTCCCGCTGCCAGCGGATAGACGGCGAGCGTGGGCGTCGGCGAGGCGGTCAGGATCGCGTTGACACCCGCGCCGAGCATCCGGTTGACCTCGGCTTCGGCGTCCCTCACGTCGAGAGGCTGGACGTCGACCGCCTGGACGACGAGCGTGAGCGTCCGGGGCCGGTCCGTGGGCTCGATGGGTTCTGGCGGAGGGCGACTCTGGGCTTTCTTCGTCTCGGGTGAGGCAGCCGCGGGAGCGGTCTCGCCGGTGGGAGCGGGTGCCGGCGGCCGGGATCCGGTGTCGGTCTTCGGCTCCGCCGCGTCCGCGGGCGGCGCCCCCGATTCCGAGGTGCCTCCGCCGGGCGCTGAGCCGCCCCGCCGCGGCGCCGGATCCAGCTCGGCCGCGGCGAGCTCCAGCCCCTGCTTGATCTCCGCGCCGAACCAGGCGCCCGGACCGGTCAAGGGGAGCAGCGCCCCCAGGCGGAGGGTGGGTCCGGTCGGCGCGGCCGGCCGCGGCGCGAGCTGCGCCGGAGCCCGGCCAGCCGGACACGCGAGGAGCGCCACGACGGCGACGACCGTGAGACACCGTCTGCGCATGCAGAGAAATCTTACCGTAGCGTCAGGAGAGCTGGAAGCGCCGGGGAGCGGTTCCGGTCGCCCTGGGTGTGGTATAAGGACCGGGGGGGGGCGGTTCCCGTCCGGGGCGCGGGCGAGGACCCACCGACCGAGGACCGAGAGGAGCTCCGGCCATGGCGACGCACGATTTCCGCGCGAAGGCGCTCATCCTTCACCCCGACGACGACGTCGTCATCGCCAAGGCGCCCATCCCGACCGGGACGGTCCTCGACCACGAGGGGGAGCGCCTCGAGGTGCTGTGCGACATCCGCCCCGGCCACAAGATCGCCCGGCGAGCCCGCGACAAGGGAGAGGCGGTCCGCCGCTACGGTCAGGTCATCGGCTTCGCCACGCAGCCGATCGAAAAGGGCGAGCACGTCCACACGCACAACCTCGCCGTGGGCGACTACCAGCGGGAGTACGAGGTCGGGGTCGACGTCCGGCCGGTCGACTACTACCCCGCCGACCAGATGCGCTACTTCGACGGGTTCAAGCGGGCCGACGGGCGGGTGGGGACGCGGAACTACGTGGCGGTGATCTCGACCGTCAACTGCTCGGCGAGCGTCTGCCAGCTCATCCGGGAGCGCTTCCGGGACGTCCAGCGCGACTGCCCGAACGTCGACGGGGTCATCGCGATCACCCACAAGTCAGGGTGCGGCACGAAGCTCTTCGGGGAAGACCACGACGCGCTCATGCGGGTGCTCGGGGGCTACGCCCGCCATCCGAACGTGGGCGCCTACGTCCTGATCGGGCTCGGCTGCGAGGTGAACCAGACGGTTCCCTTCATCGAGCGCCAGCGACTCGGGCGGCCCCGTGTCCTCTCGATCCAGGAGGCGGGCGGAGTCCGCAAGACCGTCGAGGCCGGGATCAAGGCGGTGCAGGACCTCCTGCCCATCGCCAACGAGGCGCGGCGGACGCCGCAGCCGGTCTCGGAGCTGGTTCTCGCGACGAACTGCGGCGGCTCGGACGGCAACTCCGGGATCACGGCGAACCCGGCGCTCGGCTGGGCGGTGGACGAGCTGGTCCGCTACGGCGGCACCGGCGTCCTCGCGGAGACCTCGGAGATCTACGGCGCGGAGCACCTCCTTATCCGGCGCGCCGTCAACGAGGGCGTGGCCAAGAAGCTGATCGACCGCTTCAAGTGGTGGGAGTACTACTGCCGCGTCCTCGGGGCCGAGATGGACAACAACCCGGCGCCCGGGAACAAGGCCGGCGGGCTCACGACCGTGTTCGAGAAGTCCCTCGGAGGGGTGACCAAGGGCGGCACGACGCCCCTGACGGACGTCTTCCTCTACGGGGAGCCGATCACCACGCGCGGCTTCGTCTTCATGGACACGCCCGGGCACGACCCCGTCTCGGTCACGGGCCTCGTCGCCGGAGGCGCCAACATCGTGGTGTTCACGACCGGCCGCGGCTCCGTCTTCGGGTGCCGGCCCGTGCCCTCCATCAAGCTGGCCACGAACTCGCTGGTCTACCGGCAGATGGAGGAGGACATGGACATCAACTGCGGCGTGATCCTCGAGGGCACGCCGCTTCCGACCGTGGGGCGGCAAATCTTCGAGGAGGTGGTCGCCGTCGCGTCCGGGAGGAAGACGAAGAGCGAGGCTCAGGGGATCGGGGAGGAGGAGTTCGCGCCCTGGGTCATCGGTCCAGTACTCTGAGCGCTCGCGATCGGGACGGGCGAAGAGCGGCCCTTCCGGACCTTCGGGAGGGCCTTGGCATCTCAACACACCGGCGCGGAGGGGGGCATGGGGCGACGATCCTATAGCGGGGAGAAGTGGCGCAGAGAGCAGGCCCGGAAGGCCAAGCGCGACGCGAAGGCCGAGCGGAAGAAGGAAGGGGTGAAGGAGGGCGAGGTCGGGGGCGGCGGCCCGCCGATCGACTGGGACGCGATGGTGGGCGGGCCCGACACGCCGCCGCCCGCGCCCCCCGCGTCCGACGACGAGCGTCCCGCGTAGCGGGGCTTCCTACAGCCCGAAAAGGCGCTCCACGGTCGGGATGGCCCGCGGCAAGGCGAGCAGGACCACGTGGTCGCCCACCGCCAGGACGCGATCGGCGTCCGCCGTGAGCATCTGATCGCCGCGGACCACCGCACCGACCAGCGCGTCGGCCGGTAGGCCCAGCGCCTCGATCGACCGGCCCGCGGCCGGTGTGTCCTGCTGCACGACCACTTCCAGCGTCTCCGCCTCGCTCTCCGGGAGCTCGAACACCGAGACGACCCGTTTGCCCCGCACGTACTTCAGGATCACGCTGGCCGTGAGCAGGCGCGGGCTGATCGCCGCGTCGATCCCGAGCGACCCGACGAGCGGGATGAGGTCCTGGCGCTTGAACAGGGCGACGGCCTTCTTCGCGCCGTGGCGCTTCCCCAGGAGCCCGGCCAGGAGGTTCGTGGGATCGTCGTCGGTGAGCGTGGCGATGGCGTCGGCCGAGCCGATGTCCTCGTCCACCAGGAGCTTGACGTCCGTGCCGTCGCCCTGCACCACCCGGGCGTGGGCAAGCTCGCGCGTGAGCTCGTCGTAGCGGCTGCGGTTCCGCTCCAGAACCGTCACGGTGATCTGGTCGGCCTCGAGCGCGCGGGCCACCTCGAGCCCGATGCGCCCGCCTCCGATGATGAACACCTGCCGGGTGGCCGCCGCCGTGCGGCCCATGAGCACCAGGATGTCCGGGATCACGTCCCGGCGACTCACGACGTACACGTGGTCCTCGGCGGCGAGCGTGGTGTCGTCCGTCGGCACGATGAGGCGCTCGCCTCGCGCGATGCCCACGACGCGGAAGGGCGCGGACGCCTGGACCGAGCGGAGGTCGCGGAGGCGCCGGTTGACGAGGGGCGCCTGGGCGCCCACCTTGACGCCGAGGAGCTGGACGCGGCCGTCGGCGAAGTCCGCCACCTCGGCCGCCCCGGTCGTCTTGATGACGCGCAGGACCTCGTCGGCGACGACCTGCGTCGGATTGATCAGGAGGTCGATCCCGAGCACCTTGCCGCCGGCCAGGATGGGATGCTCGCCGAGCTCGATGTCGCGGACCCGCGCGATCTTGGTGGCCACGCCGTACTGGTGCGCGATGGCGCAGGCCACGATATTGACCTCGTCGACATCCGCCACCGCGATCACCATCGCCGCGTCCCGGACGCCCGCCGCCTCGAGCGCTCGTGGCGACGAGCCGTCCGCCTCGATGGCCCGGATCCGCAGGGTCTCCTCCACCCGGCGCACGACCTCCGGCTGGCGCTCGATGACCACGATCTCGTGCGCCTCGTGGGACAGACGCTCGGCGATGTGGTAGCCCACCTCGCCGGCGCCGATCACGATGATGCGCATGTCCGCCGCTCAGCGGTCCCCGGCAGGTTCCTGATAGTCGGGACAGTGGGCCGCGTAGGTGGGGACGACGCGACGCCGGATACGCGGGCAGAGGAAGTCGGCGGTGAGGCTTCGGCCGGCGGCCCGGTCCGGCGCCGACTCCTCGAGGTCCGCGGGCGCCTCGGGAAACCAGACACAGTCGAAGCAGAAGGGTCCCGCGGGCTCTCGCTCGGCCATGATTGGAAACGGTAGCAGAGGCGCTCTCCGGAGCGCAAGGCGATCGTTGCCCGAAGGGTGCCCCGACCGTAGGATCAGAGCCGATGACCAGGCCCACCCGCTGGTGGTCCGTCCCGGGCCGACGCGTGGTCGGTCTGCTCGACGGGCTCGCCCGGTGGGCCCGGATGCCGCCGGCCCCGGCGGCTCCCACAAGGCGGTTCCTCGTGGTCCAGATCTGCGGATGCTCCCACGAGGTTGTTCGGGAGGCCACCCGTCGGAGGCGCATGCCGGCGCTCGGGAGGCTCATTCACCGGGGCGCCGTCGAGCTCCATCCCATCCCGTCCGGCCTGCCGACCTCCACGCCGGCGTTCCAGGCGGGCCTGATGTACGGCGGCCCCGTCGACGTCCCGGGCTTCGAGTTCCTGGACAAGCAGACGGGGACCTATCGGTGGTTCCCGCGGCCGTGGGATGCGGCGGCCGTGGAGGCCGCGCACGCCCGGTCGGGGCAGGGCATCGTCCGCGGGGGTCGCACCTACGGTTGCGTGTTCGGGGGCGGGGCCGACGACACGGTTCTCACCTTCGCCCACGTCCTTCAGCCCCATCCGTTCTGGGGGCGGGTCGGCTTCCGGGCCCTGATCGTGCCGTGCCTGGTCTTGGCCTGGCTGGTCGTGAAGATGTCGGCCGTCTCCCTGTGGGAGCTCCTCAGCTGGCTCGGGGGGGCGCTCCGGGACCTGAGCCTGGGCCGCCGTGTGACGTCGTTCCGCCGGATGCTGATCCAGCTCCTGATCGGCGGCTGGCTGCGCGAGCTCTTCACCCTCGGAGTCACGGTCGACCTGTACGCGGGCGTGCCGGCCCTCTACGTGAACTTCGTGGACTACGACGTGGCGGCCCACGATCTCGGGCCCCGCCACCCTGAGGCCTTGCGAGCCCTCCGGGGCATCGACCGGAGCATCGCACGCTTCGCGCGAGTCCTTCGCCGAGTTCCGGAGCACGGATACGACCTCTTCGTCCTGTCGGATCACGGTCAGATCCGCTCGGTCCCGTTCCGCGCCGTGGCGGGCGGGGTGTCCGTGGCCGAGGCGATCGTCGACTGCTTCGGCCCCGCAGAGGGGGCCGAGGCCGGACCGGCGTCGCCGGTCGCGCCAGCCTCGTCGAGGCGGCCGATGGGACCGGAGAGCGCTGTCGATCCGCCGCTGCCACTCTGGCCGTTCACCGGCAGGTGGCAGCGGCACGTCGCCACCACGGAGCGCCCGGTGCGCGAGCGGAACGCCGTGTGGGTCGGCGACCTCTGCATCGTTCCGGCCGGCCCGAACGTGAACGTGTATCTGATCCACACGACCGCGCGCGTGCTGGCGGAGGAGATCGAGGCCCGCTACCCCGGCGCGCTCTCGCGCCTGTCCCGACACGCGGCGATCGGCTTCGTCCTCGCGCGGGATGCCAGGGGACCCGTGTGCTACTATCGGGGCGAGGTGCTCCGGATCCCTCCGCTCCCCGGTACGACGGGCTGTCCCGTGTTCGACCGACCCGATCGGGACATCGTCGTGCGAGGCCTGCAGGACCTCCTCAGCATGCCCTCGGGCGGCGACGTCATCCTGTACGGGCACTACGCGGACGCGGGCTGCGTGAATTTCCTCGACGAGCGGGGGAGCCACGCCGGCCCGTCCGAGGACGAGCTGTACGCGTTCCTGGCGACGCCACCCGGTGTCGCGTTCGACTTCCGCGCGGTGACACGCGCCCGGGATCTCCATCCCCTCTTCGCCCGCTACCACGCCGACAGCCCGGATTCGACCCGGCTCCGCGCGGACCCTGAGTCGAGGACCGCCGGTGGCTGAGCGGGAGCCCTTGGTGCCGGAGCGAGAGCTCAGGCCGGACACGCTCCGCTTCTGTCCGCTCTGCGGGGCGGCCGTCGTGCGCCGCATCGTCTCGCGGGACATGCGCGAGTACCCGGTGTGCAGCGGATGCGGCTTCGTCTGCTACCTCCATCCGAAGATCGTGGCGGTGACCATTCCCGTGCGCGACGGGCGCGTGCTCCTGACCCGCCGGGCGATCGAGCCCTCCCACGGTCTCTGGACGTTTCCGGGCGGATACGTCGATTGGGGGGAGAGCGTGGCGGCAGCCGCGCGTCGCGAGATGCGCGAGGAGGTGGGGCTCGATCTCGAGCCGGGCGGCCTGGTCGGGATCTACTCGTACGCGGACGCGCCGGTCGTGATCGTCGCGTACCACGTCACGGTGCCCC
>JBGQGN010000142.1:0-8383 GCA_041497395.1 Methylomirabilia bacterium | reverse complement strand
GGTCACGTCGGCGCTGGACCCCGAGCTCGTCCGGGAGGTCCTGGACGCCATGAAACAGCTCGTGCGCGAGGGAATGACGATGCTCGTCGTGACCCACGAGATGGGCTTCGCGCGCGAGGTCGCCCACCGCGTCGTCTTCATCGACGAGGGCCGGGTCGTCGAGGCGGGCTCGCCGGGGGAGATCTTCGACCGGCCGCAGAACCCGCGGACGCAGGCTTTCCTGAGCAAGATCCTCTGACCGGCGGGCCGGCGGGTGGGGGCGCCCGGGTCGCTTTAGGACGGCCTCCTCAGCACGGTCGGGCTCCTGAGCGGCGTGTCGGCCGCGACCCAGAACCGGGCGATCGTGCTCCTCACGGGCATCGCCGCGGCCATCACGGGCGGCGTCTCCATGGCAACGGGCTCGTACCTTGGGGCACGCACGGAGAAGGAGATCTTCGAGAAGGAGCTGCTCGACCAGGAACGGCTGGCGACGACGCAGCCGTATCTGGCGCAGGAAGGCCTCCTCGAGTCGCTCGTCGGGGAGGGGCTCGACCGGCCATCGGCGTATCGCGTCGTCCAGATCTTCTCCCGGCACCGGGAGCTCCTGCTCCGCACGGTCCAGGAGAAGGTGCTCGGACTCGGATCGGCCGACATCTCCCAGCCGGTGAGGGCCGGCGTCGTGATGTTTCTCTCCTTCGCCATCGGCGCGGCGATTCCCCTCGCCCCGCTCGTGCTCGTGGGGGGCCGGCTCGCCCTGCCCCTCTCCTGGGCGCTCTCGATCGCGGTGCTACTGGGCGTGGGCGTCCTGAAGGGTGTCCTCACCGGCCGCCCTCTCCTGCGCTCCGGCCTCGAGTTCGCCTCCGTCGCGCTGGGCTCCGCCCTGGTCGGGTGGCTCGTGGGAACGCTCTTCGAGCGGGCCTTCGGGATCGCCGTGCCCTAGCTAGGACCCCCTTGACGGCGGTGTGCGCGTCAATCGGCGCCAATCGGCGCCAATCGGCGGAAGTCGGGCCGGGCGCTACGGCGCCACGTAGAGGACGACGACGACCGTCGCGCCCCAGAGGGCGACGTCGACCAGGAGCGCCCGGTCCGTCAGGAAGTGCTCGGACGGGTTGCCCCCCAGGTCGTGGCGGTACAGGAGATAGAGGTAGCGGAAGATGCCGTAGAGGACGAACGGGATCGTGAGCGGCAGGCGCGCCGTCCCCAGCCGCGCGTACGTGTCCGGCGCCATGGTGTAGAGGGCGTAGGCCATCAAAGTCGACGCGGTCACCACCGCGATCATCTGGTCCAGGAGCTGCGGCGTGTACTCCGACAGGATCGGGCGGTGGTCGGTCGCGCCGGCCTCGAGCGCGAGGAGCTCGTGGCGCCGCTTGCCGAAGGTCAGGAACAAGGCGAGCAGGATCGTGCACAGGAGGAGCCAGTAGGACGGCTCGATCCCGAGCACGAGCACCCCGGCCAGGGCGCGCAGCACGAACCCGCCCGCGATGATCAGGGTGTCCACGATGACCACGTGCTTGAGCCCCACCGAGTACGCCGTGAGCAGGACCGCGTACGCGGCGGCCGCCATCCCGAAGGGGACCGACAGGAAGAATCCGGCCGCCGTGGTCCCGACCAGGAGGCCGATCCCCGCCACCAGCGCGATCCCCGCGGGCAAGCGGCCCGAGGCGACGGGGCGGTGCCGCTTCTGCGGGTGCGCCCGGTCGCGCGCGGCGTCCACCACGTCGTTGATCAGGTACACGCCCCCCGAGAGGAGACAGAAGAGGGCGAATGCCAGCCCCGAGCGGGCCACCAGCGCCGGCTCGTGGAGGCCCCGCGAGAAGATCAGGCCCGCGAAGACCAAGAGGTTCTTGGTCCACTGGCGCGGCCTGAGCGAGGCGACGAAGCCACCGAACACGCGGAGGCGGTCCTTCCTAGCCGTGGCCTAGCCGTGGCCTAGCCGTGGCCTAGCTGTGGCCTAGCTGTGGCCGGTGTCGCGGAGATGGCCGATCACGCGCTGGAGGGTCTCGTCGAGCGACACGCGGGGCCGGTAGCCGGCCACACGCTCCGCCTTCCGGATGTCCGGCACGCGCCGCCGAAGGTCCTCGAACCCCGGCTGGTAAGCTTCGTCGTACGGCACGAGCACGATCGGCGAGTCACTGCCCGCCAGCGCCCTCACGCGTTCGGCGAGCGCTCCGATCGTCAGCTCGTGCGTGGTCCCCACGTTGAACACCTCGCCGACCGCAGCGGGGGCCAGCGAGAGCGCGATCGTCGCGCGCACGGTGTCCTCCACGTCCGTGAAGCACCGGGACTGGCGGCCGTCGCCGTAGACCGTGATCGGACCTCCGTCGAGCGCCTGGCGCACGAAGCGCGGGACCACCATGCCGTACCGGCCCGTCTGGCGGGGTCCGATCGTGTTGAAGAAGCGGACGATGGTGACGGGCAGCCCGTACTCGCGATGGTACGCCAGCCCCAGGAACTCGTCGATCGCCTTCGAGCACGCGTAGCTCCAGCGGCTCTTCGTCGTGGGCCCGAGAACCCGGTCGTCGTCCTCGGAGAGGGGCACGCGGTCGTTCTTGCCATAGACCTCGGACGTGGAAGCCAGGACCACGCGGGGCCGCCCCTCGCGCGCCGCCCGGAGGATGGTCTCGGTCCCCATGATGTTGGTCTCGATCGTCCCCACCGGCCGATCGAGGATCAGCCGCACGCCGACCGCGGCCGCCAGGTGGTAGACCAGGTCCGCTCCGGTCACGAGCTTCCGCACGAGGGTCTCGTCCGTGACCGACCCCGCGACCACCTCGAGACGGGGGTGATCCTCCACGCCCGCCAGGTTCCCGAGCTGCCCCGTCGAGAGGTCGTCCAGGACGACCACCTCGTAGCCGGCCGCGAGCAGCGCCTCCGTGAGGTGCGACCCGATGAAGCCGGCCCCACCCGTGACCAGCGCTCGCACGCCCGCGCTCGCGCCGGTCAGAGCCGGACGACCCTGGTCCGGTCCACTCTGACGTCGCGCGTGGCGTTTCGCGTGTCGAACACGAGCCGGGCATGCGTCACGAGCCACTCGTAGTCCACGGTGTCGTGATCCGTGTGGATCACGACACAGTCGGCGGTCGAGACCGCCTCCAACTCGAGTGCCACGGACTCGAGTCTTCGCGTCCCCAGAGTGAGGCGAGGCACGAAGGGGTCGTGGTACGAGACGTCGAGACCGCGCGCCTCCAGGAGCTCGAGAATCTTCAACGCGGACGAGTTGCGGATGTCGCCGACGTTCCGCTTGAAGCTCACGCCGAGGAGGAGCACCCGGCGGCCGCGGACGTCCCCGCCTCGCTGCGCGAGGATCCGCGAGAGCTTCTCCGCGACGAAGTACGGCATGTTCGTGTTGACCTCGGCCGCCCGCGTGATGAACCCCGAGTAGAAGTCGTACTCCTTCGCCTTCCAGGCCAGATAGATCGGGTCGACCGGGATGCAGTGCCCCCCCACCCCGGGGCCCGGCTGGAAGCGCATGAACCCGAACGGCTTGGTGGCCGCGGCCTCGATGACCTCCCAGACGTCGACGCCCATCCGGTCGCAGAGCATCGCCAGCTCGTTGACGAGCGCGATGTTGACGTTGCGGAAGACGTTCTCGAGGAGCTTCGCCGTCTCCGCGACCCGCGGGCCCGACACCGGCACGACCTTGATGACGGCTTTCTGGTACAGCGCCTGCGCGAGCGCGGTGCAGACCGGCGTGACCCCGCCCACCAGCTTGGGCGTGTTGGCCACGTGATAGTGCGGGTTGCCTGGATCCACGCGCTCGGGGGAGTACGCGAGGGCGAAGTCCTGGCCCACCCGGAGGCCACCGGCCGCCAGCAGGGGCAGCAGAACCTCCTCCGTCGTCCCGGGGTAGGTTGTGCTCTCGAGCACGACCAGCTGGCCGGGCCGGAGCCGGCGCGCGACCTCCGTGCCGGCGGCGCGGACGAAGGAGAGGTCGGGCTCCCGGTTGGGCGTCAGGGGTGTGGGGACACAGATCACGATCGCGTCGAGCGCTCCCGCGTCGGCCCACTCGGACGTCGCCCGAAGGCGCCCCGCCCTCACCAGCTCGGCCACGGCGCCCGCGGGGAGAGCTTCGACATGGCTCTCGCCCCGGCCGACGCTCCGGACGCGCTCCGTGTCCGGATCGATGCCCGTGACCGAGAACCCTGCGCGCGCGAGCTCCACGGCCAGGGGCAGCCCCACGTAGCCGAGTCCGGCCACGCCAACCGCCCCACGGCCATCCGTCAAGCGCGCTCGCAGCGCCGCCAGGGGCGCCGTCTCCGTCATCGCCGCGTCATTATTGACGGCGCCTCCCGGGGTGTCAAGGAAAGGCCGGCCTCGCGGTCGACGGCGGCGCGTCACTCGAGCCGCAGGGAGGCGCGGACCACCGCCACCCCGTGCGCGGCGCAGGCTCCCTCCAGGCGACGGAGCCGCTCGAGCGGGATCTTGCGCGAGGCGACGACGATCTCCTCGACCGGGTGCGCCCGGAGGAGCGCCTCGAGCTCGTCGAGCGAGCCCAGCACGGACACCCCGTGGATGCGCGTCCCCACCTTGACCCGGTCGTCGTCGATGAACCCCACGGCCTCCCGCGCGAGCGCGGTGTTGTTGCGGAGCTCGCGGAGCACCAGCTCCCCGCCGTCGCCCGCCCCGTAGACGAGAACTGGCCGGGCAGTGACGCGGGGCGCCCGGAGCGCCTCGCCGAGCAGCCGGAACGACACCCGGCTCGCGCCGACCAGCATCGCGAGGAACACCCAATCGAGCACGAACACGGCGCGCGACAGGCCGGCGAACCGCGTCGTGAAGAGGAGGTAGAGGACGCTCGCCACGGTGCCCAGCGTGATCCCCCGCCCGAGCCGCAAGACGTCCCCCAGGCCCGTGTACCGCCACATCCCCCGATACACCCCCGAGAGGGCCAGCCCGGAGAGCTGGCACACGAGCACCGGCGCCAGCGTGCGGATCAGCATGGGCTTGTTGGCCGCGAATGTGTCCTCGAAGCGCAGGACGTACGCCGCGTAGTAGGCGACCACGATGAGGATCGAATCGAGGGCAACCGATCCCACCTCGCGCTTGTACGGGAGATCCTGCACGAGCCGGACGACCGCCCGGCCCGGGGGCGCCGGGCCCGCGCGCACGACCTCGACCCGGCTCAGGTGGATCCCGAGGAGCGTCAGCCCCACCAGGAGCAGCGGGAGGAGGACCACGGCCGTCCCGAGATCGGCCCGGTACGTGAGGAGCGCGACGCCCCCCCCGATGATCGACAGCCCGAAGAGCACGGTCAGGGCCCGCCCCTCGCTGCCACCGAGCGTCACCAGCCGGTGCGAGGTGTGGTCGCGCCCGCCCTCGGAGACCGGCTGCCCGCGGAGGAGCCGGGTGACCGTCACGAAGGTGGTGTCGAAGATGGGGATCAGCACCAGCAGCACCGGCACCGCGAGCACCGCGGTGATCCCGCGTGAGTAGTACGCGGCGTCGACGACGAGGCAGAGACCGCTCAGGAAGAAGCCGAGGAAGAGACTCCCCGTGTCGCCCATGAAGATCCGGGCCGGCGGGGCGTTCCGCACGAGGAACCCCACCACCGCCCCGACGAACCCCGCGGTCATCGTCGCCGCGGCCAGGTCCCCGTCGAGGAGGAAGAGGGCCAGCCGGAATCCTCCCGCGATGACCGCCATGCCGGCCGCCAGGCCGTCCATGTTGTCGAGCAGGTTGAACGCGTTCGTGATGCCAACCACCCAGATGAGGGTCAGCACCACGTCGAGGACGGCCACCCCGGTGAGTCGGAGCACGAAGTCGCGCTCCACCAGAAGGCCCGCGAGGACGATCTGGGCCACCAGCTTGACCGGCGGACGCAGCGGCCGGACGTCGTCCACGAGCCCCACCGCCCCCATCGCGAGCGCGACGAGCGTCAGCTCCGCGAGGCGACCCCGGAGACCGCCGGCCCAGACCAGCGCCGGCAGGACCCCGAGCATGATCGCCACGCCGCCGAGGAGCGCCACCGGCCGGCGGTGCCAGCGGTCTGCCCGGGGCGCGACGACAAGGCCGAGCCGGGGGGCGACTCGTTCGCAGGCGAGCGTGGCGGCGAGCGCGACGGCCAGCGAGACGACGAACGCGACGCCGACGGCACCCACCGGGTGTCAGGGCACCGCGGTCGCGGCCCCGCGAACCGTGACCGGGACGAGGGGGGGGGCCGCCGCGGGCCGCCGGTCCACGAACATCCGGTGCCAGAGCTCCAGCACGAGGAGGCTCCACAGCTGGGCGTGCCATCCCCGCACGCCGCGCCCGTGCTCCTCGAGAAGGCGACGCACGACGCGCTCGTGAAAGTAGCCGCGCCGGAGCGTCCGGGCGTCCAGCAGGACGTCGTGGGCCATGGTGCGGAGCTCCCCGCGGAGCCAGCGGTCGATCGGCACGGCGAAGCCTTGCTTGGGCCGGTCGATCACGGGGGCCGGCAGGAGCCCCCGCAGCGCTCGCTTCAGGAGGTACTTCGTCGTGAGCCCGTGGAGCTTCAGATCGGACGGCAGGCTGGCGCAGAACTCCATGAGGTCGTGGTCGAGAAAGGGCGAGCGTCCCTCGAGGCCATGCGCCATGGTCGCGATGTCGACCTTGACGAGCAGGTCGTCGGGCAGGTAGGTCTCGACGTCGCCCGCGAGCGTGGCATCGATCAGATCGGACCCCTCGGCATGGCGGAATGCGTCCGTCAGATGCTCGAGCGAGTCGCGGTCACCCGCCGCCCGTCGGAACTCCTCGGTCGTGAGCTCCCACTTCAATGCCGGATCGAGATGGCTCGCCCAGCGCGCATAGCGACGGGCGGGCGGGTCGCCGAGCCCCGCGAGGAAACGGCGGGCGTGGGCTGCCATCCCGCGACCCGGCGCGGGAACGGCCGCGAGCAGCGCGGCGAGCGGCCGCTGGAGGGGCCGGGCGAGGCCCGCGTAGCGCTCGGCGAGCCGGCCCGCCAGGTGGCGCCGGTACCCGGCGAGATTCTCGTCTCCGCCGTCGCCGTTCAGCGCGACGGTCACGTGACGCCGGGTGAGCTCGGCCAGGTAGAAGGTCGGGATCGCCGACGAGTCCGCATAGGGCTCGTTGTAGTGCCAGACCAGCCGGGGAAGGACGTCGACCGCCTCCGGCCGGACGACGAACTCGTGGTGGTCCGTGCCGTATCGGCGCGCCACCAGCCGCGCGTACGGCAGCTCGTCGTACTCCCGCTCCTCGAAGCCGATCGAGAAGGTCCTGACCGGGGCCGCGCCGGCCTCGGCCATGAGCGCCACGACGGTGCTCGAGTCGATCCCTCCGCTCAGGAACGCCCCGAGCGGGACGTCGGCGACGAGCCGGCAGCGCACGGCGTCCCGGAGGCGCGCCAGGAGCTCCGCCGCCGCGTCGCCCTCCGACAGCTGGCGCTTCGGCTGGTAGCGGAGGCGCCAGTAACGCTCGAGGCGCACCTGGCCGTCCTCCACGACAAGGTAGTGGGCCGGCGGCACCCGCCGGACGCCGGCGAACGCCGACCCGGGAGCCGGCACGTAGTGGTACGTGAGGTAGTCGGACAGCGCCGCCACGTCCGGCCGGGCCTCGAAGGAGGGGTCGGCCAGGAAGGCCTTGGGCTCGGAGGCGAAGGCGATCCCGTCGCCGTCGAGCCGGTAGTAGAGCGGCTTCTTGCCCGTCCGGTCCCGCGCGAGCAAGAGACGGCGCCGGCCGCCGTCCCAGAGCGCGAACGCGAACATGCCGCGGAGCCGCGACAGACAGTCGAGGCCGTAGGCGGCGTAGGCCGCCAGCAGCACCTCGGTGTCGGACCGCGTGCGGAACCGGTGTCCGCGAGACTCGAGCTCCATCCTCAGCTCCCGGAAGTTGTAGATCTCCCCGTTGCAGACGACCCGGACGCGCGGATCCTCGGCCGTCATCGGCTGGCGCGCGGCATCGCTGAGATCGACGATGGCCAGCCGGCGGTGGGCGAGACCGACGGCCTCCTGGTGCCAGAATCCCTCGCCGTCGGGGCCTCGGTGGGCGAGGAGGTCGCCCATGCCGTGCAGGATGCCGGGGTCCACCGGCGCCCCGGTGCGGAAGTTCAGGCGGCCCGCGATCCCGCACACGCCCGCTCCTCTGGCGGCCGGCGCCCGTCAGCGGGGCGCCACCCGCTCGGCCAGGTACCAGCGCACCGTGCGCTCGAGGCCGTCCGCGAACGTCGTGCGCGCGCGGAAGCCGAACGCCCGCTCGGCGCGGGACGTGTCGAGGCACCGACGGGGCTGCCCGTCGGGCTTCGAGTCATCCCACACGACCCGCCCCTCGAAGCCCGTGAGCGCGACGATCCGCTCCACGAGCTCCCCGATCGAGATCTCGAAGCCCGCTCCCACGTTCACGGGCTCGACGCAGTCATAGCGTGCGGTGGCGAGCACCACCGCCTCCGCCGCGTCCTCGACATAGAGGAACTCCCGTGTGGCCTTGCCCG
>JBGQGN010000141.1:0-8408 GCA_041497395.1 Methylomirabilia bacterium | reverse complement strand
GCCGTGCGGAGCCACTCCGGCAGATGGCGCAGATCGCGCAGCACCGTGCGCGGCGCCACGCCCCGGCGGGCGAGCTCGATGGGATCGGCGCCGTAGGCGATGAAGGCCGCGCCGCCGGCCTGCGCCGCCGCGCCGTCCACCCACGAGTCCCCGACCACCCAGATGCGTCGCTCGGGGAAGGCCGCCTCGAGCAGCCGGAGCCCCGACGGGTCGGGCTTGAGCGCCGCCTCGTCCCGCGTGATGAGGACCGGGAAGAACCCGTCGAGATCGCAGCCCGCGAGGGCCCGCCGCGCGACCGTCCCCGTGTTGTTGGTCCACACCGCGAGGGGATAGCCGGCCGCCCGGAGCGCGGTGAGCGCCTCGTGCGCGCCCGGCTCGGGCTGGGCGTCGCGGACCGCCTCCTCCTCGTGCGTCGTACAGAGCGCCCAGCACGCCTCGCCGAGCGCCGTCCGGTGCACGGTGGCCGCCTCGATGATCTGGCCGATCGTCCACGCGCGGGTGGCCTCGGCGAGGGGCACCCCGTCCGCCTCCACGAGGGCGCGGATCTCGACCTTGAGGCGGACCAGGTCGAGCGGGGAGCGTACCAGGGTGTGGTCGAGGTCGAAGGCACAGAGCGGGCGCATGGGAGGCAGTATAACGCCGGGCGCACGTCGGATTCGGAGAACACGGCCGACTTCTGGTAGGGTAGCCTCATGCGACGGCGGCGACGCCTCGCGCCCGTTCTGGCCCGCGTCGCTCTCGCCGGGCTCGCCGTCCTGGCCATTCCGGCCCCGGGCGCCGCTGCCCGGTCAGAGGCGGATCGTCTCTGGCTGGTGGGCGCTGGGGCATTCGAGGACGGTCTCTACGAGACGGCGTACCGCGAGCTCGGGCGCTTCGTCCAGGTCGCGCCCACGGACCGGCGCCGCGGGGATGCGGCCCTGCTGCGCGGCAAGGCGGCGTTCTCGATGGAGCGGTACGCCGAGGCGCTGGCCGAGTTCGACGCGGCCGAGACCTTCCCCCTGACCGCCGCGGCGACCCCCGGCGAGGCGATCTTCTGGCAGGGCGAGGCGCTGTTCCGTCTGCGCCGGCTGGAGGAGGCGCGGGACCGCTACGCGCGCTTCCTCGCGCTCAAGCCCGCGTCGCCCTACGTGCCGGAGGCCCTCTACGCGCGCGGTCTGGCCGAGCTCGAGACGGGGCGCGCCGACGGCGCCATCGACACGTTCCGGGATTTCCTCCGCGACTACCCTAGCCACGCGCGTGCGCCGACGGCTGCGTACAGCGCGGCACGTGAGCTGATCCGGGCCAAGCGCTGGGAGGACGCGCTCGCCCTGCTCACTCCGTACGCGAAGAGCTATCCGGGAAGTCCCTACCTCGTGGAGACGCGGTACCTGCTCGGCGTCGCCCAGCTCGAGGCGGGTCGTCCGGAGGGAGTGCGGACGCTCGAGCAGTTCATCGCCCAGTCTTCCGGGAGCGACCTCGTCCCCACGGCGCGTGTCCTCGCCGCCGAGGCCCAGGCGAAGGCCGGGCGGTCCCGTGAGGCCCTCGAGCAGTACCAGGCCCTGGTCCGTGCGGCGCCGACCCACGCCCTCGTGCCCCGGGCACTCTATCGAATCGGTGAGCTCGCCTTGAAGCTCGGTCGTCCGGCGGACGCTGAAGCGGCCTGGACGACGCTCCGTCGGGACTTCCCGCAAGATGAGCGGGCGAACCCGGCCGGGCTGGCCATGGCCGACCTCTACGCAAAGCGCAAGCAGTGGGAGCCGGCGCTCCAGGTCGCCCAGGCCGTCGCCGACGTCAAGGGCGAGGGTCGGTCCGATGCGCTCCTCATCGTCGGGCAGAGTGCGCTCCAGCTGCGTCGGAACGCGGAGGCCGCGCAGGCCTACCACGCCGTGGTCGTGGAGGCGCCGCCGGCCTCGAAGCGGTACTTCGAGGGGCTGGCGGGCCTCGCCGCCTCGCTCGAGGCCGCGACCGACAAGGAAGGTGCCAAGCGCGCGTACCGGGAGATCGTCGACACCAGCCAGGATCCGGAGCTCGTCCGCTGGGCCAAGGGGCGCCTCGCCGCGTTCGACGCCCCGGCCCCACCTTCGCGGGAGGCCCCGCGTCCCAAGCCGAAGCCCAAGGCCCCCGCGGGGTCAGGAGGGGGCTGAGATGAGAGGCCCGACGCGCGTCCTCGCGGTCACGGTCGCCGCACTCCTGGCGGCGCCCGCCGCCGCGGCTCCGCCGCGCCCGGTGGAGTTTCCGCCGCCGGCGCTGACGGTGGCGGTCTCTCCGGTCCCGCCGGGGCTCGAACGGCCGCGCCTCGACCCCCCGGCGGCGCCCCCGGTTCCGGCCCCCGCGCTCGAGCTTGGCCGCGCCCCGGCTCCGCGCTTCATCTCCACGGTCGGCAAACCCCTCCCGACGCCCACGGATCCTGGTGGGTTCGCCTGCGCGCTCGTCGCGTTCCGGCGGGCCGCGGCGCTGGCGGAGTGCGGCGTGGCCCGGGTGATCTCGGGCAACTACCGGGAGGCCCGCGAGTCCTTCGAGGAGAGCCTTGCCGTCGATCCGCGCGGCGCCCAGGCGCCGGCGGTGTACGTCTGGCTCGGCGAGCTCGCCCTGCTCGAGGCGACCACGCCGACCTCGCCGGCCGCGGCCCGCGCCGAGCGCGCCTACCGGGCCGCGCTGCCCCTCGTCCCGCCGCCGCCGCTCGGGATGCACGCCGAGGTCGGGCTCGGGCTCCTGGCCCTCCGGCGGGGCGATGCCGCCGAGGCGGAGGCCGCCCTCGACCGTGGGCTCCGGGCCGTGCCCCCCCAGCCGGTCGCGCTCGTCGCGCGCTACCTGCTCGGCGTCGCGCGGCTCCTGCAGGACCGCCCCGCCGACGCGATTGCGCTCTGGGACGAGGTGGTCCAGAGCGGCGCCCCCGGGGCCATCCTCACGGAGATCCCGTTCTGGCGCGGGGTCGCGCTGGCCCGGCTGGGCGACCTGGACGGCGGTCTCGAGCTCCTGAACCGGTTTGTCGTCACGACGCCGGTCACCCACCCCCTCCGGGGCGACGCGCTCGTGCAGGCGGGCTGGATCGCGCTCGAGCGCCACGCGGCGGATGAGGCCGTCAAGCGCTTCCTCGAGGCCGAAGCCGCCGGGCCCCGACCCGAGCTCCGACCCCAGATCCGGGCGGGTCTCGTCCGCGCGTACCTCGCGCTCGGCGACACCGGCCGGGCGGCGGCGGCCGCGCGCCAGCTGAAGGCCGAGTCGGCGCGGGATCCCCTCGTCCCGGCGGCGCTTCTCCTCATCGCGGACGCCGCCAAGGCCCGGGGCGCCCAGGGCGAGGCGACCGACATCTATCGCGAGATCCTGCTCCTCCCGCTTCCGCCCGCGACCCAGGACTACGTGCGGTACCGTCTCGGCGAGCAGCTCGAGCAGGAGGGGCGACTCCTCGAGGCGAAGGACCACTACCGGGAGCTCCGGGACAAGGGGCGCGAGGAAGCCGTCGCCCAGCGGGCCACCTACCGGCTCGGGCTCGTCGCGCTCCGCGAGAACGACACGGCGGCCGCGCGCCGCGAGGGCGAGGCGCTCCTGCGCGCGGGGATCCTGCCGGAGTTGCGGGAAGGGGCCCTCCTGCTGGTCGCCGAGAGCGCCCTGCGGGGGGATGACCCGAACCGCGCCGCGTCCGTGCTGCGGACAGCCCTCCGCGACTACCCGGACTCCCCGGGGGCCGCCCGCACGCGTCTGGCGCTCGGGTGGGCGCTGCTCCGGGACGGCGACGCCGAGAGCGCGATCCGCGAGTGGCGCGACGTCGCGGCCAAGGCGGATCTCGAGACCCGGGCGCTCGCGCTCCTCGCCGTCGCCGACGTCGCGCTCCGGCAGGGGCGGGAGACCGAGGCGCTGGAGGCGCTCCGGGGCGTGACCGTGCCGCCTCCGGGTCTCCGGAACGCCGAGGCCGTGATGCTCAATCGGGGCATCCTCGCCCTCCGGACGGGCGCCTACCCCGACGCCGTCCAGGCGCTCGAGCCGCTCGCGCCGCGGATCGCGGATATTCCGACGCAGGCCCTCGCCCGCCGCGCCCTCGGGATCGCCCAGTACGAGCTCGGGCGCTACGACCAGGCCGAGCGGCAGTTCCGCCTCGCGGCCAGCGCGACGCCCCAGGAGCCGTCGAACTGGCTCGGCGCGGGCCTGGCGGCGCTCGCCCAGAACCGCCTCGCCGAAGCGGAGGACGCGCTGGCGCGCGCGCGTTACGCCGCCGTCGACGTGGCGACGTCGGCCTGGTACGGCCTCGTCCTCGTCTCCGTGCAGCGCGGGGACCGAGACGCGTTCCGCGAGCGCGGGACCAACTTCGTCGATCGGTTCCCGCGGCACCCCGCGTCGCCGGCGATCCTCTACGGACTCGCCGTCGCCGCGCTGGACCGGCACGACCTCGGTGAGGCGCAGACGTGGACCCAGCGGCTCCTCCGGGAGCACGCGGCGAGCGACTACGGCACCGATGCCCTGGTCCGCCTGACGGCGGCCGCGGGGACGCGGGCCGACGTCGCCCGCCAGGCGTATCGGGACCTCCTAACCCGGCCCACGGCAGCGGACGTCCGGGCGGACGCGTGGTTTGGCCTGGCCGAGACGGCCCTCGCCGCGGGTGACGGCGCGGAGGCGCAGCGGGCGGCCGAGGGATTCCTCCGTGACGTGCCCCAGAGCGATCCCCGCGCGGCGCGGGCGCACCTCATCCTGGTGCGGGCCCTCCAGACGCAGGGCCAGCCGGACCGGGCGCTTGCGGCGATGGACGGCTTCCTCCGCCAGTTCCCCCGGGACGCGGCGACGCCGGCACTCGAGCTGAGCCGGGGCCAGCTGCTCGCTGGGGCGCAGCGCTGGGACGGGGCCCAGCAGGCGTTCGAGGCGGCCCGGCGGGCCGACGATCCGGCCGTGGCCGCGGAGGCGGAGTTCAGGCTTGGCGAGGCGCTGCGGGCGCGCGGCGACTACGAGGCGGCGATCGGCGCTTACCTGAGCGCCACGTATGCCTACGGGGAGCAGCCGGTCTGGGCGGCGCAGGGACTCCAGGGTGCGGCGCAGGCCTATGTCGCCCGCCAGATGCCGCGCGAGGCGGCCATCGTCCTCCGCAAGCTTGCCGCGCGACCCGGTGTCGATGCCGCGCTCGTCCAGTGGGCGCGCGACTCGCTCGGGCGTCTCGGGCCGGCCGCGAACCCGAGTCCCGCGGCCCCGGGCCGCGCGGCGCCGGCCCCGAAGCCCTGACCCGCCCCTCCGTCAGACGGCCAGCTCGAACGAGTCGTGGAGGGCGCGCACCGCGAGCTCCGTGTACTTGTCCTCGATCACGCAGGAGACCGCGATCTCCGAGGTCGAGATCATGTGGATGTTGACCCCCTCCCGTGAGAGGGCCCGGAACATCTGCGCCGCGACACCCGAATGGCTCCGCATCCCGACCCCGACGATGGAGACCTTGGCGATCCGGTCGTCGTAGGTCACGCTCTCGGCGCCGATCTTCTTCGCGACCGCCTCGAGGGTGGCGACGACCGTGGGCCGGTCGAGCCGGGGAACCGTGAAGGAGATGTCGGACATTCCGTCGCGGCTCACGTTCTGGACGATCATGTCCACGACGATCCCGTGGTCGCTCACGGTGCCAAAGACCTGCGCGGCGATACCCGGCCGGTCCGGGACGCCCCGGATCGTGACCTTCGCCTGGCCGCGATCGTGGGCGATGCCGGTCACGACGACGGCTTCCATGTTCCGGTCCTCCTTCGTCACGAGCGTGCCAGGATCCGTCTTGAACGTCGACCGGACGTGCACCGGCACGCCGTACTTCTTCGCGAACTCGACCGAGCGGGACTGGAGCACCTTGGCGCCGAGGCTCGCCATCTCGAGCATCTCGTCATAGGAGATCCGGTCGAGCTTCTTCGCCTCACGGACGATGTTCGGGTCGGCGGTGTAGACCCCGTCCACGTCGGTGTAGATCTCGCAGACGTCGGCCCGCAGCGTCGCCGCGAGCGCGACCGCCGTCAGATCCGAGCCGCCCCGCCCGAGCGTCGTGATGTTGTCCTCCTCCGTCACGCCCTGGAAGCCCGCGACGATGGCGATGTAGCCGTCGTCGAGCGCGCGCCGGACCTTGTCGCCGTCGATCCCGACGATCCGGGCCCGCGTGTGCGCGGCATCGGTTCGGATCCCGGCCTGCTCGCCCGTGAACGAGCGCGCCTTGTGGCCGAGGGCGTCGATGGCCATGGCCAGGAGCGCGATGGAGACCTGCTCCCCGGTGGCGAGCAGCATGTCCACCTCGCGCTCGGGAGGCGTGGGCGTGACCTCGTGGGCGAGCCGGAGGAGCCCGTCGGTGGTCTTCCCCATGGCGGAGACGACCACGACGACCCCGTGACCGGCCTTGGCCGTCTCGACGACGCGCCGGGCGACGCCACGGATCTTCTGGGCGTCGGCGACGGAGGAGCCGCCGTACTTCTGGACGATCAGGCCCATGGGCGGCTCATGGTGCCGGCCATGCTACCCCATCGGCCCGCGGGCGTTCAAGCGCGCGGCAGGCGACCTGCCTCCCGGACCCGCTAGGCCTCGACGCGCAGGAGCACGGTCGGGACCGCCACCACGCCGAGGCGGTCGATCTCCTCCAACGCCGCCGCCATGTTCCGCTCGAGGGCCTCGTGCGTCAGCATGACGATGGGCACGGCGCCGGCCCGGCCCTTCTGGATGACCGTGGCGATCGAGATGTCGTGGCGGCCGAGGATGCCGGCCACTTGCGAGAGCACGCCCGGCCGGTCCTGGACCATCGCGCGGAGGTAGTAGGCCGAGCGGACCTCGCTCATCGGCCGCATCCGGAGCCGGCGCTCGCCGGCGAGCGGGAAGTCCTCGGCAAGGGTGCCGTGCGAGTGGGCGATGCGCCGCGCGATCTCGATTGCGTCGGACCAGACAGCCGACGCCGTTGGCATCTGGCCCGCGCCCCGGCCGTAGAACATCTGGTCGCCGGCGGCGTCGCCGGTGACCAGGATGGCGTTGAACGCCCCCGAGACGGCGGCGAGAGGAGAGGCCGCCGGGATGAGCGTCGGGTGCACGCGGGCCTCGAGCGCGCCGTCGGCCGCCTTCGCGATCGCCAAGAGCTTGACCCGGTACCCGAGCTCGCGCGCGTAGGCGATCTCGATCGCCTCCAGCCGGGCGATCCCCGCCGTGTAGATGTCCTTGAGGTCCACCCGGGTCCGGAAGGCGAGCGAGGCGAGAATCTGCAGCTTGTGGGCGGAGTCGATCCCCTCGATGTCGAGCGTCGGATCCGCCTCCGCGTATCCCGCCGCCTGGGCCTCGCGGAGCGCCTCGGTAAAGTCGCGGCCCTCGTCCGTCATCTTGGTCAGGATGAAGTTTGAGGTGCCGTTGACGATGCCCTGGAGTGACAGGATCCGGTTCGCGGCGAGGCCGTCGCGGAGGGCCCCGATGATCGGCACGCCGCCGGCGACGGCGGCCTCGAATCCGAGGAGGACGCCGCGCCGCCGCGCCGCCGCGAACAGCTCCGTCCCGTGGGTCGCGAGGAGCGCCTTGTTCGCGGTCACGACGTGCTTGCCGGCCTCGAGCGCGCGGAGGACGTACGTGCGCGCCGGCTCGAGGCCGCCGATCACCTCGATGACCAGGGACACGGCCGGGTCGGCAAGGACCCGGTCGGGGTCGGCGCTGAGCGGCCACGCCGCGGGCTCGAGGCCCTCCCGGGGCGCGGTGACGTCGCGGGCCACGGCGGCGACGATGCGAAGGCCGCAGCCGGCCCGCGCCTCGAGGTCCGCCCGGTGCTGATCGTAGATCTTCAGCACGCCGCCGCCGACGATGCCCACCCCGAGGAGCCCGATCCCGATCTCGCGCACGGTGTCCCGCCGCCTCTAACCCAGGACCGCTTGGATCCCGCGCAGCCGCTTGATCCGGTAGAAATCGTCCACCTGGCGACCCCCTTCGAGAGGATGACCGGAGTGCTTCGACCCGTGGGCGGGGAACGAGGCTGGATGATAGCCCTCCCGCCCAGAACCTGTCAATTTTCCGGGGGATTCGGGGTCAGACCTCGATCGTCCGGCATCCTGCGCGCGGAGGTCGGCCGAGCGGTGGAGGCGTCAAGGTCCGACCCCGTCGAGGAAATCCAGGCAGACGCGGTTGAAGACCGCGGGCGCCTCCCAGATGGCGCCGTGACCGACGTCCGGCAAGGACCGGAGCCGCGCCCCCGGGATCCGGCCCGCCAGCTCCTCCGCCAGGACGGGCGGGGTGATCAGGTCCTGGCTGCCGACCGCGACCAGCGTCGGGCACCGGATCAGGTGGACGCGGTCCCGGGCGTCGTGGCCGAGGACGGCCTCGGTCTGGCGGAGATAGGCGTGGAGCGCCGTCGGGTGCGGGTGGTGCGTCGCTCGCTGGACGACCATCTCCACCAGCTCGGGCTGGCTCGCGAAGCACGCGGGGGTGAAGAGCCAGACGCTCAGCGCGCGGTAGAAACCCTCGCG
>JBGQGN010000140.1:0-8434 GCA_041497395.1 Methylomirabilia bacterium | reverse complement strand
GGCCCCACCGGCGTCATCGGCACCAACAAGCCCGACGCCGCGGAGACGGTCGCGTGCATGGTGGAGGACGCCGGCCGGGACCGCCTGCTCGCGCCCTCCGAGCCGGAATCCGGCGCCGCCCTGGCGGTGGTCCAGCAGCGCCAGCCTCAGTTCGTCGCGTGGCCCGACTGGCAGCGACTCGACGCGCTGGAGGTCGCCCGCGGTCGCGCCTCCGGGCGCCCGCGCGTGAAGTTCACCCGCGTGGAGGAGATGCTCGCCGCGCTGGGGCGATGAGGCCGGCGCGCCGGCTCGGCGCGCCAGGGACGTAGCGCCCGCCTCCGCGGCGCCCGTCCGGCTCCGCCGGGTTCGCTCGTCGCGCCTAGGGACGCAGCCGGTAGAAGCGGAAGAGGTAGCCGACTCATCGGCGCCAGGACAGGGCGGCATGTCTCGTAAGTCCGCGTCCTTCTTGACAGCCGACGGACCGCTCCGCTACACTCCGCCTGCCTTTCCGGAATTCTCGGGCATCGGGGCCCACCGTCGGGTGACCCCGCCCGTAACCCCCGGCCAATGACGGCCCCGAGGGTGGTGAATGCCAGAGATCGAGCTTCTCGCCACCGGCGAGGGTGAGTATCGGCTCCACGACCCGGACGCCATCCGGGCCTGGATGCGTGACCGGAAGCGGCGCGATCTCGTCGACAAGACGACGACCGCCGCCGAGGCGGTGGGCCGTCTCGTCGCCGACGGCGACTACGTCTCGTTCGACTTCTCCTCGTTCACGCGGGGCCCGCTCGTGCTCGTCCGGGAGATCGTGCGCCAGCGGCGGCGGAACCTGTGGTATTGCGCGAAGTTCACCTTGATGGAGTCCACGCTCCTGGTGGCCGCGGGGGCGTGCTCGAAGATCGACGTGGGGTTCATGGGACTCGGGGAGACCCTCAGCCGGGCCGTCGAGCGGGGTGAGGTCACGGTGTCCGAGTGGACCAACGGTACCCTCACGCTCCGGCAGCAGGCGGGGGCGATGGGCGTGCCGTTCCTGCCGACCCGCGCCCTGCTCGGCTCCGACACGCTCCGGTACTCGGGCGCCAAGGTGATCCGCGACCCGTTCACGGGGAAGCCGATCGCGCTCGTTCCAGCGCTGAACCCGGACGTGGGACTCGTCCACGCCCATCAGGCGGACATCTACGGCAACGCGCGCTGCTTCGGGCCTGCGGTGCAGCCGCTCGAGACGGCCATGTCGGCCCGGAAGGTCATCGTCTCCACCGACGAGATCATCGAGCACGAGGAGATCCGCAAGGCGCCCGGGCTGACGACGATTCCGTACTTCCTCGTCGACGCCGTCGTCCACGCCCCGTTCGGCGCCTATCCCGGCGGGCTGCCGGGCGCCTACGAGATCGACTTCGAGCACTTCACCGAATACAACAGCCTCGAGCGCCTGGGGCGCCTCGACGAGTACCTCGACAAGTACGTCTACTCCGTGGACACCGACGACGACATGCTGGAGACGCGCGTCGGCCTCCGCCGCCTGAAGGCGCTCCGTCGCCGCGCGACGATCCGCGAAGGCTACGGGCCGTGAGCGCGTGCCGAGACAGATGACCGCGCCTCCGGGCTTCACCGAGGCCGAGTTCATGATCGCGCAGTGCGCGCGGCTGCTCGAGGATCAGAAGACCGCGTTCATCGGCTTCGGGATGCCACAGGTCGCCGCCATCCTCGCCCAGCGGACCCACGCGCCCCAGCTGATCCAGGTCTTCGAGTTCGGGGCCGTGGGCCCGATGCCCCTGACGCCCTTCGTTCGCAACACGATGGGGGGGCCGGCGAACTGTTACCGCTCGATCGCCTGGACGAACATGAGCACGATCTTCGCCCAGGCGCAGCTCGGACTGATCGACTATGGGGTCCTCGGAGCCACCCAGATCGACCTGTTCGGCAACATCAACTCGACCATGCTCGGGGACGACTGGCGGCGGCCCAAGCGGCGCTTCCCGGGATCGGGCGGAGCCAACGAGGTCGCGTCGTACTGCTGGCGGACGATCGTCGTCATGATGCACGAGCCACGCCGGTTCGTGCCCCGGGTGGACTTCATCACGTCGCCCGGATACCTCGACGGCACGCCGGAGGCGCGGGAGCGCGCCGGCCTGCCGGCCGGCACCGGGCCCTGGCGCGTGGTGACCTCGCAGGCGCTCTTCGGTTTCGACGAGGCGTCGCACGAGCTGACGCTGCTCGGAGCCCTCGAGGGGCGGACCGTCGACCAGGTAGTCGCGGAGATGGGCCTGACGCCGCGCGTGGCCGCGCACGTGGAGCGGCTGGCTCCGCCCAGCCCGCGCGAGCTCGAGATCCTGCGCGACCAGATCGACCCCGCACGGGCCCTCATCGGAAGGACCGCGAAGAGCTGATGGCGCCGGCAGATCGGCCCCACGCGACGAACGGGGGTGCCGGCCTGGATCCTGCGCTCGACACGTTCCCGAAGCTGCTCGTCAAGAACGTCGAGCGCTTCCCCGACAAGATCGCCATTCGCGAGAAGGACTACGGGATCTGGCAGTCGTACACCTGGCGGCAGTACCTCGAGCAGTCGCGGCTGATCGCGCTGGGTCTGGCGGCGCTCGGGTTCCAGCGCGGAGACAAGACGGCGATCGTCGGCGACAACCGCCCGCAGCTGTACTGGGCGATGCTCGCCACCCAGGCGCTCGGCGGCGTGCCCGTCCCGCTCTACCAGGACTCCATCGAGAAGGAGATGGAGTTCATCATCGACCACGCCGAGGCCCGCTTCGCCGTCGTGGAGGACCAGGAGCAGGTCGACAAGCTCCTCCAGGTGAAGACACGGTGCCCCCGGCTCGAGCACATCGTCTACGACGACTCCCGCGGGCTCCGGCACTACAAGGACGCCGGCCTCATCAGCCTGGAGGCCGCCCAGGAGCTCGGGCGCCGCTTCGATCGCGAGCACCCCGGCTACTTCGAGCAGGAGGTGGCGAAGGGCACGGCGGACGATGTCGCGATCATCTGCTACACCTCGGGGACGACCGGCCAGCCGAAGGGGACGATGCTGTCCAACCGGAACCTGATCGTCACCGGCCGGCACGCCGTCGAGGACGAGGGCCTTCGCGCGACCGACGAGGTCGTCGCCTACCTCCCCATGGCGTGGATCGGCGACCACATGTTCTCGTTCGCGCAGTCGATCCTCACCGGCTTCACGACCAACTGCCCGGAGAGCACCACGACGGTGCTGCAGGACCTCCGGGAGATCGGCCCGACCTACTTCTTCGCGCCGCCGGGCATCTACCAGCGCATCCTGACGACGGCCATGATCCGGATCGATGACTCGGCCGGGCCCAAGCGGCGCCTGATCCGGTTCTTCCTGGACGTGGCCCGGCGGGTCGAGCGGCGGCGTCTGGCCGGGAAGGCGGTGCCGCCCGGGGATCGCCTCCTCCACGCCCTCGGCCGGGTGCTCGTCTACGGTCCGCTGCGAGACAACCTCGGAATGAGCCAGGTTCGCCTCGCCTACACCGCGGGGGAGGCGATCGGGCCGGAGCTGTTCGAGTTCTACCGCGCGCTCGGGGTCAACATGAAGCAGCTGTACGGCATGACCGAGTCGAGCGCCCTGATCTGCATCCAGCGGGACGGAGAGGTCCGGCTCGACACCGTGGGCACCCCGCTGACCGGCGTCGAGGTCCGCATCGGCGAGTCGGGCGAGGTGCTCTACCGGAGTCCCGGGGTCTTCGTCGGCTACTACAAGAACGCGGACGCCACCCGGCAGACCATCGAGGATGGCTGGGTCCATTCCGGGGACGCCGGCATCCTTGACAAGGACGGGCACCTTCGCATCATCGACCGTGCCCGCGACGTGGGGCATCTCGCTGACGGGACGCTCTTCGCGCCGAAGTACCTGGAGAACAAGCTGAAGTTCTCGCCCTACATCCGGGAGGCGGTCTGCGTCGGTCACGAGCGGCCATTCGTCGCCGCGCTCCTCAACATCGACGTGACCGCGGTCGGGAGCTGGGCCGAGCGGCGGGGCCTCGCCTACACGAGCTACACGGACCTCTCTCAGAAGCCCGAGGTCTACGAGCTCGTCCGGGAGGAGATTGCCCGCATGAACCGGAGTCTCCTCGAGGAGCCCCAGCTCCGCGGCGCGCAGGTCCGCCGCTTTCTGATGCTCCACAAGGAGCTCGATCCGGACGATCAGGAGATTACCCGGACCCGCAAGGTGCGCCGGGGCTTCGTCGCCCAGAAGTACGCCGCGCTGGTGGAGGCGCTCTACTCGGACCAGGACCACGTCTCGGTGGAGGCGAAGGTCACCTACGAGGACGGCCGGACCGGCACCGTCCGGGCCGACCTGCGTATCCGGGAGGCCGACGTGTTCGCGGGCGGGGCACCGGCGTGAGCTCGCAGCCCGGCGCGGGAAGGCTGCGCGCGCCGCGCCAGGCGCTCGAGCCGACGGCGGGCCGGGCGGGCGTCGGGCGCGACGAGACACCCCTTCTCGAGGTGGACCGCATCAGCGTGCGCTTCGGCGCCGTCCACGCCCTCACGCAGGTCAGCCTCGACGTGCGGCGGGGCGAGATCCTGGCCATCATCGGGCCGAACGGGGCGGGGAAGACGACGCTCCTCAACGTCATCAGCGGCTTCTACCATCCCCACGAGGGACGCATCCTCTTCCAGGGCCGCGACCGGACCCATCTGCGGGCGCCCGACGTGGCGGCTCTCGGCCTCGCCCGGACGTTCCAGAACGTCGCCCTCTTCAGGGGCATGACGGTTCTCGACAACATCATGACCGGGCGGCTCCTCCGGATGCACGGGAGCTTCCTCTGGGAGGCCGTCTACTGGGGCCCCGCCCGGCGGCAAGAGCTCGAGCACCGGGCCTTCGTCGAGCGGATTATCGACTTCCTCGAGATCCAGGCGATCAGGAAGACGCCGGCCGGGCGGCTACCGTACGGGCTGCAGAAGCGCGTGGAGCTGGCCCGCGCGCTCGCCGCCGAGCCAACGCTCTTGCTCCTGGACGAGCCGATGGCCGGCATGAACGTCGAGGAGAAAGAGGACATGTGCCGCTTCATCCTCGACGTCAACGACGAGTTCGGCACGACCATCGCTTTGATCGAGCACGACATGAGCGTCGTCATGGACATCTCGGACCGGGTGGCCGTGCTCGACTACGGGCGCAAGATCGCCGAGGGTCCCCCAGCGGTGGTCCGGGCCGACCCCGCGGTGATCCACGCCTACCTCGGGGTCGCCCACGAGTGAACCGCCGTCTGCGGAGCGCCACACCGTGACCGACCCCCGAATCTCGGGCGAGGGCTGACCACCGTGGAGATCGTCCGCGCGGTGCTGGTCGCGCCGTTTGCCGACATGGTGGCCAACCCGGCCTTCCTGGCCGAGGTGCTCATCGGCGGGATCGCGGCCGGCCTCATGTACTCGCTCGTGGCCCTCGGGTTCGTCTTGATCTTCAAGGCCTCGGGCGTCTTCAACTTCGCCCAGGGCGCCCTGGTGCTCTTCTCCGCGCTCACGCTGGTCGGTCTCATGGAGCGCGGGCTGCCGGTCTGGCTCGCTCTGGGGCTGACCATGGCCGTGATGGTGGCCCTCGCCTTTGCGATCGAGCGCGTGGTGCTCCGCCCGCTGGTCAACCAGGCGTACATCATCCTGTTCATGGCGACCATCGGGCTGAACTTCTTCCTCGAAGGATTCGGCGAGATGGTCTGGGGCGCCAACGTCAAGAAGCTCGACGTGGGCATCCCCGACACCTCGTTCGTCGTCCGCGGCGTTCTCGTGAACCGGCTCGAGCTGACCGCGGCGGTCACGGCCGGCGTGCTGGTGACGGTCCTGGCGGTCTTCTTCCAGAGGACACGGATCGGTCGTGCCCTCCGGGCGGTGGCCGACGACCACGAAGCGGCGCTGTCGATCGGCATCCCGCTCAAGACCATCTGGGTGGTCGTGTGGTCGGTGTCGGGTCTCGTGGCGCTCGCGGCCGGCGTCATGTGGGGCGCCAAGAGCGGGGTCCAGTTCTCCCTGTCGCTCATCGCCTTGAAGGCGCTCCCGGTCCTCATCCTCGGCGGGTTCACCTCGGTGCCCGGGGCGATCGTGGGCGGTCTCATCATCGGCGTGGGGGAAAAGCTGGGGGAGGTCTACTGGGGGCCGCTCGTCGGCGGCGCCATCGAGAACTGGTTCGCCTACGTGCTGGCGCTGGTGTTCCTGTTCTTCCGGCCGCAGGGCCTCTTCGGCGAGAGGATCATCGAGCGGGTATGAGCGCGTGATCTACCGCGAGGCCGGGCAGTTCAAGACCAGCTACGCCAGCGACCAGGCGATCTTCCCCATCGTCCAGGATCGATGGGTAGCTGGTCTGGTGCTCCTGGCCGCCGCCCTGGTGCCGCCGCTCGTGGCGAACGAGTACTGGCTCCAGGCGATCCTCATCCCGTTCCTGGTCTATGCCCTGGCCGCCATCGGGTTGAACCTCCTCACGGGCTACGCGGGGCAGCTGTCGCTCGGCACCGGGGGCTTCATGGCCGTGGGCGCGTACTCGGCGTTCAAGCTCACGACCGCGTTCCCGCGGGTCAGCATCCTGCTCGTATTCCTGGCCTCCGGCGTCATCGCGGCGGCAGTCGGCCTGGTCTTCGGCCTCCCGAGCCTCCGGATCAAGGGCTTCTACCTCGCCGTCGCGACGCTGGCCTCGCAGTTCTTCCTGATCTGGCTCTTCAACAAGGTGCCGTGGTTCGTGAACTACGCGTCGTCGGGCACGATCACCGCCCCGAACCGAGCGGTGCTGGGGGTGCTGGTGACCGGGCCCAACGCCACGGCTCGCGCCCGCTACCTGGTAGCCCTCGGCTTGGTGGCCGTGTTCGCCCTCGTTGCCAAGAATCTCGTGCGGGGCCGGATCGGTCGGTCCTGGATGGCCATCCGCGACCGGGACATCGCGGCCGAGATCATCGGCGTGCGGCCCCTCCGGACGAAGCTGCTCGCCTTCGGGATCAGCTCCTTCTATTGCGGGGTGGCCGGGGCCGAGCTGGTGTTCCTGTTTCTCGGGAGCGCGGAGACCTTGGCTTTCGACATCAACCAGTCGTTCCTGGTCCTCTTCATGGTCATCATCGGGGGGCTGGGCTCGATCCTCGGCTCGTTCCTCGGATCCGCGTTCATCATCTTGATGCCGATCCTGCTCACGAACATTCCCCACTGGCTGGGCATCCGCATGCCGGTGGCGCTGCAGAAAGAGCTCGAGCTGATGGTCTTCGGCGGGCTCATCATTCTGTTCCTGATCGTCGAGCCGCACGGGCTGGCGCGGCTCTGGCAGATCACCAAGGAGAAGCTGCGCCTGTGGCCCTTTCCGTATTGAGGACGGGCCGGGATGCAGGGAGAGGTGTCGGGAACCTCCGCGTGAAGCTCCCTTCGTTGTCGAGACGTCGCACCACAACCGAGACAAGGAGGACAACATGAAGCTGCGTGCACTCTGGATCACCGTCCTGGCCGCGGCCGTGGCGTTTGGATCGTGGACGCTGGCACCAGCCCAGGACAAGACGATGTTCGTGCCGCTGCTGGTCTACCGGACTGGCCCGTACGCGCCGAACGGCATCCCGATCGCGAACGGCGCCATCGACTACTTCATGCTGGTGAACGACCGTGACGGCGGGATCAACGGCGTCAAGATCGTGTTCGAGGAATGCGAGGACCAGTACGACACCAAGCAGGGGGTGGAGTGCTACGAGCGCCTGAAGGGGAAGGGCCCGGTGCTGGTCAACCCGTACAGCACGGGCATCACGTACCAGCTCATCCCCAAGGCGCCCGTCGACAAGGTCGTCGTCCACTCCATGGGCTACGGCATGACGGCCTCCGCCGACGGCCGCTGGTTCCCGTGGGTCTTCAACTTCCCGATGACCTACTGGAGCCAGGCCTCCGCCTTCGTCAAGTACGTGGGCCAGCAGGAAGGCGGGATGGACAAGCTGAAGGGCAAGAAGATCGTTCACATCTTCCACAACAGTCCCTACGGCAAGGAGGCGAATCCGACCCTCGAGACCCTGTCCAAGCAGCTCGGCTACGAGCTGACGCTGCTGGCCGTCGACCATCCGGGGCAGGAGCAGAAGGCGACCTGGCTCCAGGTCCGCCGGATCAATCCGGACTGGATCTACATCTCGGGCTGGGGCGTGATGAACCAGGTGGCGGTGAAGGAGGCCGCGGCCCACGGATTGAAGATGGACCACGTGGTCGGCAACTGGTGGACCGGGACGGAGATCGACGTGATCCCCGCCGGGGACAGCGCCAAGGGCTACAAGTCCATGACGTTCACGGCTCCGGGCGCCGGCTTCAAGGTCCACCAGGACATCAACCAGATCCTCTACGAGAAGGGGAAGGGCGCCGGCAGGCGTGACGGCATCGGCGAGGTGCTGTACAACCGCATGATCATCAACGCGATGCTGAACGTCGAGGCCATCCGCACGGCGATGGGCAAGTACGGCAACAAGCCGCTCACCGGCGAGCAGGTCCGCTGGGG
>JBGQGN010000139.1:0-8461 GCA_041497395.1 Methylomirabilia bacterium | reverse complement strand
GTCGGTCGTGCTCTACCGGGGCGAGGTCGTTGTCGGCGGCGGCGTGATCGCGTGCGCCGCTTGACACTCTTCCAAAGGCCATGGTATCCGCTAAGGGACTGCTTGCCCCTTTTTTCACAACACCCCGCCCGCGAGGCTGACATGACAGGGAACCGGTTGGTGGTGGGCCTGCCCGTCGGCGTCATCGCGCGGGCCGCGCGCGCGCTCGTGCTGGGGACGGTGGCGCTCGGTCTTCCCGCCTGGGCGCAGGCCTCCGAGGGCGAGGGCGGCAGCCTCATCGAGATCAACTGGACGCTCGGCGTCCAGCTCATCAGCTTCCTCCTCCTTCTCACGGTGCTCTACAAGCTCCTGTATCGCCCCTTGCTGGCCGCGCTCGAGGGTCGGACGGCGGCCATCCAGCAGCAGCTCGCGGAGGCGCAGGCGGCGCGCGAGGAGGCCCAGCGCCAGCTGGGCGCCATGGAGGAGCGGATCCGGGCAGCCCAGGCGGACGCCCAGGCCCTGCGGGAGCGCGCGCTTCGCGAGGCTGGAGAGCTGCGCGAGCGGCTCAGCGCCGAGGCGCGGCAGGAGGCCGCGCGCTTGCTCGAGGCAGCCCAGGTGCAGGTGGGCCAGGAGGTCCGGCGCGCGCGCACGGAGCTTCGGGCCGAGGTGGGTACGCTCGCGATCCAGATCGCCGAGCGGCTCGTCCGCAAGAGCCTCAGCGACGAGGACCACCAGCGGCTCGTCAGTGAGGCGCTGGCCCGGATCGAGCCGGCGTGAAGCGGGACGCGGCTGTCGCCCGCCGCTACGCCCGGGCGCTCCACGCGCTCGCGAGCGAGGCGCGGCGGGCCGAGGCCGTGGCGGACGAGCTCGCGGCGTTCGACCAGCTCCTCTCGACCGAGCGCGAGCTGCGGGAGGCGCTGCTCCGGCCGTGGGTGAAGGCCGGGACCAAGCGCGCCATCGTCCTCGAGGTGGCAGGCCGGCTGGGGCTGTCGCCGCTCACGCGGAACTTCCTGGCGCTCGTCGCACAGCGCCGGCGCCTCGACATCCTCGGCGAGATCCTCGCCGCCTACCGGACGAGCGTGGACGAGGCCGCCGGGCGGGTCCGGGCGCGCGTCCGCAGCGCCGCGGCTCTGTCGGACGCCGAGCGGGCGGCGCTCCGCGAGCGGCTCGGGCGGCGCCTGGGCAAGACGGTTCTCCTGGATACGGAGGTCGACCCGGGTCTCCTCGGCGGCTTCGTCGCGGAGGTGGGCAGCCGGGTCCTGGACATGAGCATCGCGGGCCAGCTGGCGGCCCTCAGAGAGCGCATCATCAAGGGAGCGGGGGGAGCGGCATGATCAAGGCCGGCGAGATCAGCGAGATCATCCGACGCCAGATCCAGGAGTTCGAGGGCGAGACCGATCTTACCGAGATCGGCCGGGTGATCGAGGTGGGAGACGGCATCGCCCGCGTCTACGGGCTCGAGCGCGCGATGGCCGGGGAGCTGCTCACTTTTCCGCAGGACATCATCGGGATGGTGCTGAACCTCGAGGAGGACAACGTCGGGGCGGTGCTCCTCGGCGAGGATCGCGCCATCCGCGAGGGCGACGTCGTCAAGCGGACGGGCCGCATCGCCCAGGTGCCGGTGGGGGAAGCCCTGGTGGGACGGGTGGTCAACGCCCTCGGCCAGCCGATCGACGGCAAGGGCCCGATCGAGTCCAAGGCGTTCCGCCCGATCGAGCGCTACGCGCCCGGCGTGGTCGACCGGCGTCCCGTGAAGGAGCCGCTCCAGACCGGGATCAAGGCGATCGACGCGATGATCCCCATCGGGCGCGGCCAGCGCGAGCTGATCATCGGCGACCGGCAGACCGGGAAGACGGCGATCGCGGTCGACACGATCCTCAACCAGAAGGGGCAGGGAGTCTACTGCTTCTACGTCGCGGTCGGGCAGAAGCGCTCGACCGTGGCGCAGGTCGTGCGGGTGCTCGAGGACCACGGCGCGATGGCGTACACGACGGTCATCGCGGCCACCGCCTCCGATCCGGCGCCCCTCCAGTACATCGCGCCCTACGCGGGCGTCACGATGGGGGAGTACTTCCGCGACTCCAAGCGCCACGCGCTCTGCATCTACGACGACCTCTCCAAGCACGCGCAGGCGTATCGCCAGCTCTCGCTCCTGCTCCGCCGGCCGCCGGGCCGCGAGGCGTACCCGGGCGATGTCTTCTACTTGCACTCGCGCCTCCTCGAGCGCGCGGCGAAGCTCAACGACGAGCTGGGCGGGGGCTCGCTGACGGCCCTGCCCATCATCGAGACCCAGCTGGGCGACGTGTCCGCCTACATCCCGACCAACGTCATCTCCATCACCGACGGCCAGATCTACCTCGAGACCGACCTCTTCTACGCGGGCATCCGGCCCGCGGTGAACGTCGGCCTCTCGGTCTCGCGGGTGGGTGGGTCCGCCCAGGTGAAGGCCATGCGCCAGGTCGCCGGGAAGCTCCGCCTGGACCTCGCCCAGTACCGGGAGCTGGCGGCGTTCGCCCAGTTCGGCTCGGAGCTCGACAAGGCGACCCAGCAGCAGCTGTCGCGGGGCCAGCGGATGGTCGAGCTCCTCAAGCAGGGGCAGTACGAGCCCTTGCCCGTGGAGAAGCAGATCCTCGGCATCTACGCCGGCACCCAGGGGCATCTCGACGACGTCCCGGTCGCCGCGCTCCGCGCGTTCGAGGAGGCGCTCTACCAGTACGCGGACAGTCGAGGGGGCGCGCTGCTGGCCGAGATCCGGGAGAAGAAGGAGCTGTCCGACGCGCTGCGGCTGCAGATCGACGAGCTGATCGCGGGCGCGAAGGCCGAGTTCACGGCGGCCCGGGGCGTCACCGCCGCCGCGTAGGACGGACACGGCCCGACCCGATGGCCACCCTCCAGGACATCCGGCGGCGGATCCGCTCCGTCCAGTCGACGCAGAAGATCACCCGCGCGATGAAGCTCGTCGCCGCGGCGAAGCTCCGCCGCGCGCAGGAGCGGATCCTCGAGGCGCGGCCCTATGCCTTCAAGATGGCGGAGCTGGTCGGCGCCCTCGTCCGGGGGCTGGGGGAGGACAAGCACCCCCTCCTGGCCCGGCGCGAGGGACCCCGGAAGCTCTACGTCGTCGTGACGGCCGACAAGGGGCTGTGCGGCGCCTTCAACTCGAACGTCGTGCGGCGGGCCCTCGAGCTCCTGCGGCAGAGCCCCGACGGCACCGCCGCGGTCCTGACGGTGGGGCGCAAGGCCCGGGACTTCTTCCGGCGCCGGCCGTGGCCGCTCCGCGGCGAACGCCTCGGGTTCCTCGACCGGCTGGCCTTCGCGGAGGTGCGTGCGCTGGCGACCGAGCTCATGGGCGCGTACCTGGCGGACGAGGTGGACGAGGTCTGGCTCGTGTTCAACGAGTTCCGCTCCGTGGCGGTCCAGCGGGTGACCGCCGAGCGCCTCCTGCCCATCTCGCCGCCCGGGGAGGCCGAGCCCGCCGGAGAGGGGCCGGCCACGGACTACCTCTACGAGCCCGACCCGGTGACGATCCTCGCGGCGCTCCTCCCGCGCCACGTCGAGGTGCAGATCTACCGGGCGCTCCTCGAGACGTCGGCCGGGGAGCACGGAGCGCGCATGACGGCGATGGAGGCGGCCAGCAAGAACGCCCAGGAGATGATCGGGCACCTGACCATCCAGTACAACAAGGCGCGGCAGGAGCGGATCACCAAGGAGCTGCTCGACATCGTCGGGGGCGCCGAGGCCCTGCGGGCCAGCGCGGAAGGCTGAGAAGAGGGAGAGGGAAAGGCGCATGCGAGAAGGGCACATCGTCCAGGTGATCGGGCCCGTCGTCGACGTGGCGTTCGAGCCCGGCGTCCTGCCTGCGATCTACAACGCGCTTGAGGTCCCGGGCCTCGAGGTCAAGGACGTCTTCTCCTACAGCCAGAAGCTCGTGCTGGAGGTCGCCCAGCACCTCGGCGAGTCCACCGTGCGGACGGTCGCGATGTCGTCCACGGACGGCCTCGTCCGGGGCGCCAAGGTCGAGGACACCGGGCGGCCCATCTCGGTGCCGGTGGGGAAAGGAACGCTCGGGCGGATCCTGAACATCCTGGGCGAGCCCGTGGACAAGCTCGGCCCGGTGGTCGCCGCGAAGACCTATCCCATCCACCGGCCGGCGCCGACGTTCGAGGAGCAGTCGACCTCGGTCCAGATGCTGGAGACGGGCATCAAGGTCGTCGATCTCCTCGAGCCGTACACGAAGGGCGGCAAGACCGGGCTCTTCGGCGGCGCGGGGGTCGGCAAGACCGTGCTCATCCAGGAGCTCATCCATAACATCGCGAAGCACCACGGCGGGATCTCCGTCTTCGCGGGGGTGGGGGAGCGGACGCGTGAGGGGAACGACCTCTGGCTCGAGTTCAAGGAGTCCGGCATCCTCGAGAAGACGGCCCTGATCTACGGCCAGATGACGGAGCCGCCCGGCGCGCGGCTCCGCGTCGGGCTGACGGGGCTCACGGTCGCCGAGTACTTCCGCGACGAGGAGGGGCAGGACGTGCTCCTCTTCATCGACAACATCTTCCGGTTCACGCAGGCGGGCTCGGAGGTGTCGGCGCTCCTCGGGCGGATGCCCTCGGCCGTCGGCTATCAGCCCACGCTCGGCACCGAGATGGGCGCGCTCCAGGAGCGGATCACCTCCACCAAGCGCGGCTCGATCACGTCGGTGCAGGCGATCTACGTGCCCGCCGACGACATCACCGACCCCGCCCCGGCGACGGCCTTCGCCCACCTGGACGCCACCACCGTGCTCTCGCGGCAGATCTCGGAGCTCGGCATTTACCCCGCCGTGGACCCGCTCGCCTCGACCTCGCGGATCCTCGACCCGCGCATCCTCGGCGAGGATCACTACCGCACCGCGCGCGCCGTGCAGCTCACGCTCCAGCGGTACAAGGACCTCCAGGACATCATCGCCATCCTCGGGATGGAGGAGCTGTCGGAAGAGGACAGGCTCACGGTGTCGCGCGCGCGGAAGATCCAGCGCTTCCTCTCGCAGCCCTTCTTCGTCGCCGAGACGTTCACCGGCGCGCCCGGGAAGTACGTCTCGCTCGCCGACACCGTCCGCGGGTTCCGCGAGGTCGTCGAGGGCAAGCACGACGACCTGCCCGAGCAGGCCTTCTACATGGTCGGCGGGATCGAAGAGGCCGTGGAGAAGGCCAAGCGCCTTCGCGAGTAGGGACGGCAGGCGGCGGCGATGGCAGACCGGCTCCGGCTCGAGGTGGCGACCCCGACGCGACTCGTCGTGTCGGGCGAGGCTGACGAGGTCGTGGTTCCCGGCGTGGAGGGATCGTTCGGCGTCCTGCCCGGCCACGCGCCGCTCCTGAGCCTCATCGGGACCGGCGAGGTGACGTACCGCACCGGGCGCGAGGAGCACCACCTCGCGGTCAGCGGGGGGTTCGCCGAGGTCGGTCCCGACCACGTGACGGTCCTCGCCGAGCGCGCGGAGCGGCCCGACGAGATCGACCTCGGACGCGCCCGCGCGGCCCGCGAGCGCGCGGAGCAGCGCCTCCGGCCCCAGGCCGGCGAGGAGGTGGACGTGACGCGCGCGCTCACCGCGCTCGCGCGCGCCCAGGGGCGCCTGCAGACCGCGGCCCGGCGGCCCGGCGGCGCGTGAGCGCCCCACGCGGCCCGGGCCGATCGGAGCCGCGTGACGGACCCCGCGCCTTGACACCCCCAGGGGCGGTGAGTAGGCTCAAACGGGGGTTTCGGGCGTCGACATGGGACAGCCTGGACTCGTGCGGGTCTGCCTCCGCGACAAGCAGCGCCGGGTGAGCGGGCTCGCGCGCCCGTGGCGTGTGCCCGCGCTCGTGGGCGCGCTCGACGCCGACCCCGAGACGATCCCGGATCTCCTCGTCTCCGCCCAGCGGTTCTTCTACGGCCATCCGTTCGCCACCACGAGCTACGACGGGTTCTTCGGCGCCCTGAAGCGGGCCCGGCTCGATCGCCGCTACACGGAGACGCCGGCCGGTCACGGGCTCGCCGTGTTCGATCTCGACGCGCGCCGGATCCGCGTCGAGACGCGGGGCATCGGGTGGCGGCGGGCGGGCTGGCTCTACTACCACGACGGCGACGCCTTCACCCGCCGCCGCGTGGCGTACCGGGTCGCCGAGTCCTGGCTCATCGAGGGCGCGCCGGCGGACCGGGCGCCTCAGATCGAGTGGAACGACGGCGGCCCCGAGCCGTTCGAGCACCTCGTGGCCGGGGGAGACTAGCATGCGGGGCCGGGACGAGATCGCGGGTCGCATCGGGGACGTCATCGCCAAGCGCCTGATCGCGCGCCGGTTCATCGAGGCGAAGGACGAGGCGCGGGTGCGGCAGGCGATCCAGCGCGTGATCGTGGACAACCTGGTCGCCGAGGAGCAGCTCGACGTCGAGGCGCGCCGGATCCTGCAGGGCTACGCGCGGGACATCCGGGATCAGGGTCTGGACTACCGCCAGCTCTTCACGAAGACCCGAGAGAAGCTCGCGCGCGACCGAGGGTTCGTCCTGTGATGAAGTGGAGCCGCGAGCGGCTGTTTCACGTGTCGGCGCGCCTCGCGGAAGAGGTGCTCGCCCAGTCGGGCGTGGTCGCCCTCAAGACCCCGGACGACGTCCGGAACGAGATCCTCCGGACCCTGTCGGACGAGACCCGCGTCGAGGAAACGATCGACGCCGAGGTCCGCAAGATCCTCGGGAGCTACGCGCGGCCCGTCCCGGAAGGAAGCCCGGAGTGGGAGATCCTCTACCAGAAGACCCGCGACGAGGTCTTCCGGCGCCGGTTCCGCCTGGCGTGAGCCCGCCGCCCGCCACAGGCCGAAGGCCGTCGAATCAGACCCGGTCCGCGCCCCCCTTCCCCCCGTCCCATTCAAGGAGAGAGGCATGAAGCTCTGCCAGTTCCAGGCTCCCGGTGGAGGGCGCCGCGTGGGCGTGCTCGACGGCGACGCGGTCATCGACATCACCGCCCCGCGGGCCGGGGTCGGCTCGGTCCTGGACCTCCTCGTGGCGGGCCGCACGCCGGCCGGGATCGAGCGCCTGGCGCGGCGGCTCAGCCGCGCGCCCCGCCGGCCGCGCCACGCCTGGGCCGCGCTGGACCGCGCGGCCCGCGGACGCAGCGCGGGACTGCTCGCCCCGCTCGACCCCCCGGAGGTGTGGGGGGCGGGCATCACGTACCGGCGCAGCCGCGAGTACTACTCCGAGCACGACACCGGCCAGGCGCACCGCGGGAAGGGCATCTACGACTACGTGTACGAGGCCGAGCGGCCGGAGCTCTTCTACAAGGGCTCGGCGGCGCGCTCGGTGGGCCCGCACGGCACCGTCGGGCTCCGCGGGGACTCCAAGCTCACGGCGGTCGAGGCCGAGCTGGCGGTGGTGGTGGGCGTGGGCGGCGGCATCGTCGGCTACACGGTGGGCAACGACCTCTCGGCCTGGGACATCGAGCGCGAGAACCCGCTCTTCCTGCCCCAGTCGAAGATCTTCCAGGGCAGCTTCGCCTTCGGCCCCGTGATCGCGACGCCGGCCTCGATCCCCGATCCGCACGCGCTCACGATCCGCTGCGTGATCGAGCGGGGCGGGCGGATCCTCTTCGAGGGGCGGGCCTCGACCGGCGATCTCAAGCGCCGGTGCGAGGAGCTGGTCGACTGGCTCGGCCGCTACAACCCGGTTCCGCCGGGCACGGTGCTCTCGACCGGCACCGGCATCCTCGTGCCGGACGACTGCGCGCTGGCGCCGGGTGACGTCGTGAGCATCACGATCGACGGGATCGGGACGCTGAGGAACCCCGTGGGGCGCCTCGGCTGAGGGGCGGCCGGGCCGCCGCCTCCGGGGCCCCGTCCCACGTCGAGCCAGAGCGGCCCGAGGGCCTCCAGCAGGCGCTCGGCCGCGAGCCGGTGCGCGAGCGCGTTTGGATGGGGATCGAACCGGTTGACCCATAGGCTCGTGTAGTTCCGGTACGCCGCAAACGTCGATCGCAGGTCCACGCAGGGGACCGACTCCGCGCGACAGAGCTCGAGCACCTGGTCGTGGAGCTCTGCGAACTCGTACGAGCCGCCGGGCAGCCCGGCGCTCAGATGCGGGAAGAGCGCGATGGCGACCGGGGTGTCGTGCGTCCGGCACTCGCGGATGAAGTCCCGGAGCTCGTACGCCGCCGCTTCCCAGTGGACGCCGGCCGGATCGCCGAACAGCCGGTACATGTAGGCAGGATAGGTCTCGACGAGCCCCAGGCGCTCCTGCACGACCTGGAATTGCCCCTGGAGCAGCCAGCGGAGGAGCGTCCGATCGGTGACGCGGCGAAGCCACCGGGCGGGCCACGAGTCGCCGGGGATGAAGGGTGAGCCCTCCGGCCGCCCGGAATGGTCGCCGTTCTCGAGATCGTTCACATAGAACTCGAGGAGGACGAAGTCCGGGTGCGTGCGCCAGACCGCTCGTTGCAGGGTCTCGGTCTCATGGTTCGTGTCCGCGCCCGTGCGCCCGAAGCTCACGG
>JBGQGN010000138.1:0-8520 GCA_041497395.1 Methylomirabilia bacterium | reverse complement strand
CGAAAGGCTCGGGGGTGCGGTCGGGGTCGCGCTTCCGCCGGTAGGCGTCGAGCTGAGGCGGCCGCTCGTCGATCACTAGGGGCTGGCCCTCGCCGGCGGGACGACCCCAAGTGGTAGGGTAGCCCGCGGGCGCTTTGAAGCATAACGGGCCCCGTGGTACGGTGCAAAACGCTTCATCACGTCGAGATTTCCGAGCCGGGAGGGCGTGTCATGCCGCCGCATTCGATCGGGTCGGGGACGATCTCCTTCGGGCTGGTGTCCATCCCGATCCGCCTCTACACTGCCGCCTCGTCGGCGGGCGTGAGCTTCAACCTCCTCCACGCCAAGTGCGGGAGCCGCATCCGCCAGCAGACCTATTGCCCCGTCTGCAAAGAGGTCGTCGACCGGACGGCTTTGGTCAAGGGCTACGAGGTCCAGAAGGACGAGTACGTCCGGTTCACCGACGAGGAGCTGAAAGGCCTCGAGGGCGAGGCGTCCAAGGTGATCGACATCGCCGAGTTCGTCCCCCTCGGGAAGGTGGATCCCATCTACTTCGAGAAGACGTACTACCTCGGGCCGGACAAGGGCGGGGAGAAGGCCTACCGGCTCCTTTCCGACGCGATGGCCCGGACGGATCGGGTAGCGCTCGCCAAGTTCGTCATGCGTGGCAAGGAGAGCCTCGTGCTCATCCGCGCCGCTCAGGGCGGGCTCATGCTCCACACGATGTACTTCGCGGACGAGGTCCGGGACTTCGGTGAGATCGAGAAGGGGCAGACTGCGAAGATCAAGGACGGCGAGCTCGACCTGGCGGTGCGCCTCGTGGACGAGCTATCACACGAGGAGTTTGCGCCCGGGCAGTACGAGGACGATCACCGCCAGCGAGTCCTGGCCGCCGCCGAGCAGAAGGTGGCGGGACGGGAAGTCACCGCGGCCGGTCCCGAGGCGCAACGGGCCCAGGTGATCGACCTCATGGACGCGCTCAAGGAGAGCCTCGCCCGGCGGCCCGCGCCCGGAAAGAAGCCACCGGCGAAGGTCGAGCGTCCCGCGGCCGCCGTCTCCGCCAGGGCCGAGCGCGCCGAGAAGAAGGCTCAGGCCGGGCGGAAGTGAGCCCCGTCTCCGAGGAGGGGTGAACCCTTCGCGAGAGAATGGGGTCGGGCCGTCCGCCGCCGTCGTCTTCGCTGTCGCCCTCGCCCTCCGGGTGGGTCACGTCCTCGCGCTCAGGGACAGTCCCTACTTCGCGCGCCCCGTCCTCGACGCCGAGACCTATTACTGGGCCGCGCGCGCCCTGGCGGCGGGGGAGGGATGGGCGGAGGCGGTGTACTGGCAGCCGCCCGGCTACCCGTACGTCCTCGCCGCGCTCCTCCGGCTCGCGGGTCCGGGATTCCTCGCCCCCCGCCTCGTCCAGGCGGTGCTGGGCGCGCTGACCGCCGCGTTGACCTGTGCCATCGGGACCCGCGTGTTCGGCCGGGCGGTCGGGCTCGGCGCCGGTCTCGTCGTGGCCCTCTACGGCGTGCTCATCTACTACGATGGTGAGCTGCTGGCGCCGTCCCTGGCGGTCTGCCTCCAGATGGCGACCCTCTACTGCGCGGCGCAGGCGCCGGCGGAGCGCGCCGGGCGCGGCTGGCTCGCCACAGGGCTCCTGGGCGGCTTGACGGCGGGCGTGAACGCGCCGGCCCTCGTGCTCCTCCCGATCCTGGCGATCGCGGCCCGCCGGCGGGCCGGCTGGCTCCTCCTGGGGGCGGCCATCGCGATCGCGCCGGTGACGCTCAGGAACTGGACCGAGGGCGGGGAGCTCGTCCTCATCTCGTCGAATACCGGGATCAACCTCTACCTCGGCAACAATCCGCGGTACGACGCGACGGTGGGGATGCGCCCCGGCCGCGACTGGCAGGCGCTCGTCCGGGCGCCGCGGCTCCATGGCGTGTCGGGCGCGGGCCCGGCGTCCCGCTTCTTCGTGGAGCGCGTCACCGCCTATGCCGCGCGCGAGCCCGTCGGGTTCCTCCTCCTCCAGGCCCGGAAGCTCCGGTTGCTCGTCGGCGGTGCCGAGATCCCCCGGAACCAGGAGCTCTACCCGGCTCGCGCCTGGTCCCCCGTGCTCCGGGTGCTGCTCTGGAAGGTGCCGGGGCTCGCGTTCCCGTTCGGCCTGCTCCTCCCGCTCGCCGCGGTCGGCCTCGGCGTGGCCTGGCGCCGGGCGCCGGTCCTCGCCGCCTCGGTCGTCCTGCTCGGACTCGCGGTTGCCGCGTTCTTCGTCACGGGACGTTACCGCGCGCCCCTGGTCCCGCTGCTGGCGCTGTTCGCGGCGGCGGGCGTCCGGTGGGCGGCCGTCGAGGCGAGCGTGCGGGCGCGCGTCGCGGCGGGCGTCGTCGCGGTGGCCGTCTATCTCCTCGCGAACCTCGGCCAGGGGCCGATGCCGCTCCGGATGAATTCCGACGCCGAGCAGGGACTGGCCCACTGGCTCGAGCGTGAGGGCCGCGGCCCGGAGGCCTTCGCGCTCTACGAGCGGCTCGCGCGCGAGGCGCCGTCCTCGTTCGACGCGTGGTACGGGGTCGCCCAGCTGGCGAGGGTGCTCGGGCAGCCGGCCGAGGCCGCCGCGGCGCTGGTGAGGATCCGGGGGCTCGAGCCGGAGTTCCTCGACACCGCGCTCCTCCTGGCGCGCGCCGGGCTCGAGGCCGGGTGCGGGGCCGAGGCGGAGGCCTTCGCCCGCCGCGCGATGGCGCTCGACGGCCGAAGCGATCTGGCCCGGACGCTCCTCCGGGAAGCCCAGGCGCTCCGGGCCGGTCGGCCCGGCGGGCCTCCCGGCGGCTGCCCCGACCGGGTCTTCGTCGCTCCGTTCGCACTCGCGTCGTAGGGGCGGTGCGGGGCCTGGGCAGGTCTCGCCCGGGCCGGCCGACGGGGCATTTCGGGTCACGACTTTGCCGCCGGCTTCCTTGACGGCGCCTCGGATGTCCTGTAGCCTTAAGTGCTTTTCGCGATTCCCCCACGAGATTCCGAGAGGATCCAATGTTCGAAGCCCTGACGCAGCGTCTCGAGGCGATCTTTGACCGCCTCCGGGGCGCCGGCCGCCTGACCGAAGAGAACATCCAGGAGGCGCTCCGGGAGGTGCGGGTCGCCCTCCTCGAGGCCGACGTCAACTTCAAGGTCGTCCGGTCCTTCGTCGAGCGCGTCCGCGAGAAGGCCGTGGGCCACGAGGTCCTCCAGAGCCTCACCCCGGGTCAGCAGGTGGTGAAGATCGTCCACCGCGAGCTGGTCGACCTGCTGGGCGGTGCCGCGCACCGGCTGACGATGGCGCCCCGGCCGCCGACGGTGATCATGGTCCTGGGCCTCCAGGGATCCGGCAAGACGACGAGCGTCGCGAAGCTGGGGCGCCACTTCCAGCGCGAGGGCTTCCGGCCCCTCCTGGTCGCAGCCGACGTTTACCGGCCGGCGGCCATCCAGCAGCTCCGCGTTCTCGGCGGAGAGCTGGGGCTGCCCGTCCACGGCGTCGAGGGGCAGTCGCCCGTCGAGATCGCGCGCGAGGCGCTGGACCAGGCGGCGGCCAACGGGTGGAACCCGGTCCTTCTCGACACCGCCGGGCGACTCCACATCGACGAGGCGATGGTCGAGGAGCTGAAGGTCCTCCGGCGCGAGGTCAAGCCCCATCACGTCCTCCTGGTCGTCGACGCGATGACGGGGCAGGACGCGGTGACGATGGCCCAGCGGTTCAACCAGGACGTCGGCTACGACGGCATCGTCCTGACGAAGCTCGACGGGGACGCCCGCGGAGGCGCGGCGCTGTCGATCCGCACCGTCACCGGCAAGCCGATCGTGTTCTGCGGCGTCGGCGAGCGGGTCGACGCGCTGGAGCCCTTCCATCCCGACCGGATGGCCTCGCGCATCCTCGGGATGGGTGACGTCCTCTCGCTCGTCGAGAAGGCCCAGGCGACGGTGGACGCCTCGAAGGCCGAGGAGCTGGCCCAGAAGATCCGGGAGGACAGCTTCACCCTCGAGGACTTCGCCGAGCAGCTCCGGCAGCTCCGGAAGATGGGGCCGCTCGACCAGATCCTCGACATGGTGCCGTTCTTCAAGGGCGCCAAGCTGGGCCGGCCCGAGATCGACGCCGAGTCGAAGGACCTCGGGCGGTTCGAGGCGATCATCGGCTCGATGACGCCGGGCGAGCGGCACACGCCGGCGATCATCAACGGCGAGCGGCGGTCGCGGATCGCGCGCGGGAGCGGCACGTCGGTGCAGGACGTGAACCGGCTGCTCAAGCAGTACGCGCAGCTCAGGAAAGTGATGAAGGACATGAAGGGCATGAAGGGCATGAGCGGACGGCTCGGACGCAAGGACCTGCGCCGGGCGATGCCGTTCTTCCGAGGCTAGGCCAAGGCAGGGCAAAGAGGAGACTCACATGGCGGCACGGATTCGGCTACGACGTACGGGCACGACGAAGAAGCCTTCCTATCGGGTGGTGGTGGCGGACGGCCGGACGGCACGGGACGGCCGGTTCATCGAGCAGATCGGGTTCTACGACCCCCTGACGGAGCCGCCGACGATCCGGATCGACACGGAGAAGGCGTCGGCGTGGATCCGGAAGGGCGCGCTCCCCTCCAACACCGTGCGGCACCTCCTGGCGCGCGCGGGCATGCCGGCGCGCTAGGGGCCGGCGCCCGGGAGAACGGAGATGGGCGAGTCGGCGAACGCCACGGCGCTCGGCGCGGGCGCGCCGGCGGGCGCCGCGTCGCTGGTCGCAGTCGGCCGGATCGTCCGGACCCAGGGCCGGCGGGGTGAGGTGCGGGTCGAGCCCCTGACCGATGCTCCGGAGCGGCTCGCCGAGCTGCGGGAGTGCTGGCTCGTGCCGCCGGCCGCGGGGGAGCGGCGCGACGTGGAGGCCGTCTGGTTCCAGGGGCGAGTCCCCGTCGTGAAGTTTGCCGGGAGCGCCACCATGACGGATGCCCAGGCGCTCGTCGGCCGGCTCGTCACCATCCCGCGCGCGTCGGTGCGGCAGCTGCCGCCGGACCGCTACTACGCGTTCGATCTGGTGGGGTGCGTCGTGGAGACCCCGGAGGGCGCGAGCCTCGGCACGATCACGGAGGTCCTCGCGGGCCCCGAGCACGACTACTGGACGGTGCAGCGCGGCGATCGGGCGTGGTCCCTCCCTGCGGTGACGGCACTCGTCGAGCGGGTGGACCTCACGGCGCGGCGCGTGGTGGCGCGGCCTCCCGAGGGGCTCGTGGAGATCGACGCGTGATGCGGATCGACGTGGTGACGCTCTTCCCCGGGATGCTCCCGGCGGTGCTCGACGAGTCGATGCTCCGCGTGGCCCGGGAGCGGGGCGCCGTCGACATCCGGGTCGTGGACCTTCGCGACTACACGGAGGGCCGGCACCGGGTTGCGGACGACTACCCGTTCGGCGGGGGCGGCGGCATGGTGCTGAAGCCCGAGCCCCTCTTCGCCGCCGTGGACGCCCTGCGCGCGCCGGAGAGCCGCGTCGTGCTCCTCTGCCCGCAGGGCCCGACGTTCACGCAGCCGGCCGCGGAGCGTCTCGCCAAGGAGACGCACCTGGTCCTGCTCTGCGGGCACTACGAGGGGGTCGACGAGCGCGTCCGGGCGCAGCTCGTCGACGAGGAGCTCTCCATCGGCGACTACGTGCTGACGGGCGGGGAGCTCCCGGCGCTGGTCGTGCTGGACGCGGTGGTCCGGCTCCTGCCGGGGGTGCTCGGCGACCCGGATGGCGCGGCGCGGGAGTCGTTCGCCGCGGGGCGGCTCGACTACCCGCAGTACACGCGGCCCGCCGAGTTCCGGGGGTGGCGGGTGCCGGAGGTCCTCCTGTCCGGGGACCACGGCCGCATCGCCCGGTGGCGGCGTCGCGAGGCGCTCCGGCGCACGCTCGCGCGCCGGCCGGACTTGTTGGACGCCGCGCCGTTGACGCGCGAGGAGCGCGAGTGGATGGACGAGATGACGCGCAGCGGCGAGCTGACGCGGACGGGTGAGTGACGCCCAGCCGGGCGAGTGACGCACCGAGGAGACGAACATGGCGACGGATGCGATCGCGGTGGTGGAGGCAAGCGCCCTCAAGCGGGACCGGGGCGCCTTCGCCCCCGGGGACAGCGTGCGGGTTCACGTGAAGGTGATCGAGGGCGAGAAGGAGCGGGTGCAGATCTTCGAGGGGGTCATCATCCGCAAGCGCGGCGAGGGCGCGCGCGCGACCTTCACGGTCCGGCGCGTGTCCTACGGCGTTGGCGTCGAGCGGACCTTCCCGCTCCACTCCCCGCGGGTCGAGCAGGTCCAGGTCGTGAAGTCCGCGCACGTCCGGCGCTCCAAGCTCTACTACCTCCGGGCGCGCACGGGGAAGGCCGCGCGCCTGCGGGAGAAGCGGCAGGAGCGGCCGACGGCGGCCAGCGCTAAGACCGCGGCGCCCGCCGCGAGCGACGAGTAGCCGCGCGACGAGCTCCCCGACCCGTCGGCGCGCCGCCGGCGGGTCGCGTGGGCGACCTCCCGAGTGCGCCAGCGCCGCTCCGGTCCCCTCCAGACAGGGTTGTTCGAGCTCGAGGAAGATCTCTACGCCCAGGAGCGCGGCGCCTGGGCGCAAGGGCTCTGGGTGGCGGGGGTGGATGAGGTGGGGCGGGGGCCTCTCGCCGGACCGGTGGTCGCCGCGGCCGTGATTCTCGACCCGACGGCGCCGGTCGACGGGCTCCGTGACTCGAAGCTCCTCACCGCTCGGCAACGGCGGCGGCTTGCGCGCGAGATCCGCGTCCGCGCGCTCGCCTTCGCCGTGGGCCGCGTGGGCCCGCGGCGGATCGACATGGTCAACGTGCTGCAGGCCACCTGGTGCGCCATGCGGGCGGCGCTCGAGCGGCTACGCCTCGCGCCCGGGCTCATCCTGGTGGACGGCAACCTCCGGATCCCCGGCGTGACCTGCGCCCAGCGGGCGATCATCGCCGGCGATCGCCGGTCGGCCTCGGTCGCCGCCGCATCGATCCTCGCGAAGGTCACCCGCGACTCCTTCATGCTGCGCGCCGACCGGCGCTATCCCGAGTACGGCTTCCGGCAGCACAAGGGGTACGCGACCGCCGCGCACCTCGAGGCGCTCGCGCGGCTCGGCCCGTGTCCGCTCCACCGGCGCTCCTTCCATGGAGTTGGCCATGGAGTTGGCCATGGAGTTGGCTACGGCGTCGGCTGCGGCGTCGGGAGCGAGCCCGGTGACCCCTCCCTCGAGCTTCCGCTCTTCTGACGTGAGCCCGGCCGCGCTCGAGCGCCCGCTCGTCCCCCGCTTCCTCCTCGCGGGCTTCGCCGACGCCACCGGCCAGCTCATCGCGGAGCGGCGGGACCGCACCCGCCGGCGGCTGGTCCTGGTGGACGCCGCTGTGGCGGAGCTCGGACGGTATGCGCTCGCGGCCGGCCGGCCCGATGCCCCGGCGCTCGCGCGCCTCCTCGCCGAGGTGGAGGCGCGGGGGGCCGAGGCCGTCCAGCGGATCACGGCCGGCGCCTTCCCGCCACGGGAGTCCGATCGGGCGAGCCTCGCTCTCGTCCTCGCCGCGCAGCTTCTCCTCGGGCGGTATCACCGGGCCGAGGCCGGGCGGGTGGCGACCCTCGTCGGCCAGCTCATCGTCTCGACCATCGAGGAAGCCGAAGAGGACGAGGAGGAGGCCGAGGTGGCGGAGGAGGCATCTGAGGGGGCCGAAGTGGACGAGCCCGAGAGCCAGGGCATGGAGGGCACGGCTGCCCCGAAGGCCCCGGAGACGCGCAAACCGGAAGCAGTCGGCGGCGCGGGCGCGCCGGACGTGCTGCTCCCGGGCCGGCCGCCGGTCGGGCGCTCGCTGGCGTCGATGCCGGCGCTCGCGCGGCAGCTGGCGGCCCGCACGTGGCAGGTCGTCCGCTTTCCGGCACCGGTGCTCCTGACGAGCGACACGCCCGTCGTGCTCTGGGCGCCGTCGGCCGCCGCGAAGCTCTACCAGGTGGGGCTGGGATCCGCCCACGAGGTCCGTGTCCCCCTCGATGCCCGCCACGGCCTGATCGTCGCGCGCCACGCGCCCGCCGGGGAGATCGTGCGCGACCTGGGCGAGCGCCAGGCGCGCGCGCTCAACCGCACGGTCGCCGAGGGCGCCGCCGAGTGGATGTACTACCACCCGGCGTCGGACCCGCTCGAGGGCGTGGAGCTGCCCTCGCCGGAATCGGCCTGACGCCCTTGCCGGGCGGCGCGCCACGGGCCGTGAGCCGTCTCGTCGGGCTGCTCCTGACCGGCCTCGTGGCGCTGCTGTCTCCTCGCCCCGGCTTCCCGCAGATCCCGCCCGGCGCGGACGAGATGCGGGCGTACCCGGGGCTCCACGGAGCGGCGGCCCACGGCGACGCGGTCGAGATCCGCCGGCTCCTCGCGGTGCGGGCGGACCCGGACGCACGGGACGCCAATGGGCGCACTCCGCTCCACGTCGCCGCGTTCGGCGCGAAGGCCGAGGCGATGCGGGCTCTGGTAACGGGCGGCGCGGACCCCGATGCCCTCGACGCGCAACGCTACGACGTCGTCACCATTGTGGCCGTGCGGGGCGACATGGCGACGCTCCGCCT
>JBGQGN010000137.1:0-8522 GCA_041497395.1 Methylomirabilia bacterium | reverse complement strand
CTGAGGTCGTCCACGACGGCGGCCTCGTGTCCCGCCTCGATGCAGCGATCCACCACGTGGGAGCCGATGAAGCCCGCGCCGCCCGTCACGAGGATCTTCACGCCGACGCATTATGCGGCGGCGCTGCGCCTCGCGCAATACAGGAGGCGGCGTGTGCGAGTGCCCCGTGAAGCGTGAGCGGCGCCTTGCCGCCGCGCCGGGTCTTGGGAAGACCGCGGGTTCGGGCTAACGTGTGCGCCATGACGGAGGCAGGCGCGAACGCGACGGGGCGCGCGGCGGCCGACCTCGGGCGCCTGTTCGCGCCACGCGCGATCGCGCTGGTCGGAGTGCCCAGCGACCTCTCGCGTCCGGGCGCGCGCCCCCTCCACTTCCTGCGACGTCACGGCTATCCGGGCCGGGTGTATCCGGTGAACCCCGGTCATCGCGTGATCGGGGACCTTCGCGCCTATCCGAGCGTCGACGCCTTGCCGGAGCCTCCGGATGTCGCCTGGATCGGCCTGCCGGCCGCCCAGGCCGCCGACGCGATCCTCGCGTGCGGCCGCGCCCGCGTTTCCTTCGCGGTGGTGCTCGGCGCCGGCTTCGCCGAGACGGGGGAATCCGGAGCGGTGGAGCAGGCGCGCCTGGTGGAGAGCGCGCGGCGGGCGGGCGTGCGGCTCCTGGGGCCGAACACGGTGGGGTTCGTCAACGCCTGGGACCGAGTGGCGCTCACCTTCTCGACAGTGGGCAAGCTCGCCACCCTCGTGCCGGGTCCGGTGGCGGTGCTCTCGCAGTCGGGCGGGCTCGGCGGCTGCCTCCTCGACCGCGCGGCCGACCGGGGCCTCGGCGTGGGTCTGTTCGTCTCGACGGGCAACGAGGCGGACCTCTCGCTCGCGGACTACCTCGACTGGCTCGTCGAGGACGGCCGGGCCCGCGCCATCGCGTGCCTGGTCGAGCAGGTGCGGGACCCCGTCCGCGTCGCGGCCGCCGTCGAGCGGGCCGCGGCCCGCGGCATCGCGGTGATCGCGCTGAAGCTCGGAGCCTCCTCGACCGGCTCCCGCGCCGCGCGCTCGCACACCGGCTCCCTCGCGGGCGGGCGCGACCCGTGGCGGGCCTGGGCGCGGTCGGCGGGCCTCCTCGAGGTGACCGAGCTCGACCACCTCGTCGAGACGGCGGCGCACCTCGCGCGGGTGCCGACTCTCGACGGGCCGCGCATGGCGATGGCGACGTCGTCGGGCGGTGTCGCGGTGCTGCTCGCGGACGCGCTCGAGCCGCGGGGCTTCGCGTTCGCCCCGCTGGCGGGGGAGACGGTGCGTCGCGTGGGGGCGCTGCTCCCGCCCTACGTCACGGTCGCCAACCCGCTCGACATCACGGCCGGGCTTCCGGACGAGACGTTCGGCGAGGTGCTCGCCGCGGTCGCCCGGGACCCGGGGATCGACGTCGTTGTCGTGCCGCTGACGATGGCGACCGCGGGCGGGGGCGCGGCCCGGGCGGAGCACGTGATCAAGGCGGCGCGCGGGGCGGCGAAGCCGCTGGTGGTCTGCTGGCCCGGGGGGCGGCTTGTCCGCAAGGGGTTCCGGGCCCTCGACGAGGCGCGTGTGCCGCTCTTCGCCACGGTGTCGAGCTGCGCCGCCGCGCTCGGCACCGCGCTCGCCTTTCGCTCGGTCCGGACCCGGCCGCCCCGTCGCGTGCCTCCGGTGGCGACCGTCGTGGCGCCGGAGGGCGCGGGCGCGCTGCCCTGGGCGTCGGTCCGCGCGCTGCTGGACGGTGCCGGGGTTCGAATGGCCTCCGAGGTGATCGTTCGGGACGTCGACGAGGCCCGGGCGGCGGCGCCGCGCCTCCGCTATCCCGTGGCGGTCAAGGTGCTCGGCCCGCTTCACCGGACGGAGGTTGGCGGCGTGCGGCTCGGCGTCTCGACCCTCGAGGAGCTGGTCGCGGCGGTCCGGGCGCTCGGGCCGCTCGGCGAGGCCTGCCTGGTGCAGCCGATGGTCGAGGGGCTGGAGGTGCTGGTCGGCGCGGTGCGGGACCCGGAGCTGGGCACGTTCGTGATGGTCGCCCCGGGGGGCGTGCGGGCCGAGCTCTACGGGGAGCGTGCGATGGCGCCGGCCCCCTGCGACGAGGCTGCCGCCGCGCGGCTGATTGTCGAGTGCCGGGCGCTCGACGCACTCCTCGGAGGCTACCGGGGCGGCCCGTCCGGGGACCGTGCGGGCCTGGTGGACACGGTCACGCGAGCCGCCGCGCTGGCGGCGGGTCTCGGACCGCGCCTCGCCGCCCTCGACCTCAACCCGGTGATCGTCGGATCCCTCGGAGCTGGCGCGACGGTCGTGGACGCGCGGATCGTGCTCGACCCGTGAGATCGCGCGCCCGGGCTCGCGACCGCACGTTCGACGTCGTCGCGGCGAGCGATTCGACGCGCGTTCAAGTCGATGGAGCCCTCGCATCGCACAAAGCGGTTGCCCGGTTGACCGCCCGGCCTATAATGGGTCACGTATCAGGCGCTCGGGACCGATTCCATCGACCGGAGGACAGGGGATGGCCGGGGAACGGGTAGAAGCGTTCGTAAACAGCTACGGGCAACTCGAGCGTGAGGTCCACAAGGTCATCGTCGGCCACGATGAGATCGTGGACCAGGTTCTCGTCGCCCTCTTCGCGGGCGGGCACGTCCTGCTCGAAGGAGTTCCGGGGCTGGGGAAGACCCTCCTCGTCCGGACCCTGGCCGGGTGCCTCGACCTTTCCTTCTCGCGCATCCAGTTCACGCCGGACCTGATGCCGGCCGACATCATCGGCACGAACATCATCTCCGAGGACGCGGACGGGCGGCGGCACTTCCAGTTCGAGCGGGGTCCTGTCTTCGCGCACATCCTCTTGGCCGACGAGGTCAACCGGGCCACGCCCAAGACGCAGTCCGCGCTCCTCGAGGCGATGCAGGAGAGCAGCGCGACGGTGGCGGGCGTCACCCACCGGCTCCCGCCGCCCTTCTTCGTGCTGGCGACCCAGAACCCGATCGAGATGGAGGGGACGTACCCCCTTCCGGAAGCGCAGCTCGACCGGTTCCTGTTCAAGCTCCGGGTGCGCTATCCCGCGCTCGAGCAGCTGAACGAGATCATCGATCGCACGACGACCTCGAACGATCCGTCCGTGGATCGGGTGATGACCGGCAGCGAGACGCTCGCCGCCCGCGAGCTCGTGCGCGAGGTGCCGATCGCGGCCCACGTTCGGCACTTCGCTGCCACGCTCGTGATGGCCACCCATCCCCAGTGGGAGGAGGCCCCGGACATCACGCGGCGCTACATCCGCTACGGGGCGAGCCCCCGGGCGGCGCAGGCGCTGGTCCTCGGGGCCAAGGTGCTCGCGCTCCGGGCTGGCCGCTTCGCCGTGAGCGTCGACGACGTCAAGACGATCGCGCTTCCCGTGCTCCGCCACCGGGTCATTCTGAACTTCGAGGGCGAGGCCGAGGGAATCGAGGCCGATCGCCTGCTGTCGGAGGTGCTCGAGGCCGTCGAGGCATCGTCTCGCGAGGGCAAGGAGGTGTTCCTCCGTTAGCCCGCTCCCCGAGGAGACGCTCATGGCACATGGCGCAGCTCTCGGCCTCACGATCACCCGCCTGACCCGGCTGATACGACAGCGCCGTGCGCTCTTCTACGGCGTGCGCGGCCTGGCGTGGGGGCTCTGCCTGGCGGTCGTGCCGGTGGCGCTCCGGGCCATGGTGGGGCCGTGGGCGCTGCCGGTGGCGGGTGGCGGGGCCGCCGGCGGGGCGCTGGTGGGCGTCCTGTACGGGATGCTCCTGAGAGTGCCTCCGGTGGACGCGCTCGGTCTGGCCGATCGCGCGTTTGACTTGAAGGATCGGCTCGCGACCGCTCACGATCTCCTCGCGCGCCCGGACCGCGGCGCGCTGGCCGACGCGGCGATCGCGGACGCCGAGACGCACGCTGCCCAGATCACGCTCGGGCGGGCGGTTGCGTGGCGCTGGCCTCGAGAGCTGAAGCTCCTCCCCGCTCCGGTGCTGGCGCTGGCCGTCCTTCCCTACCTGCCGCCGATCCCGATCCCCGACGTCTCCATGCCCTCGTTCACGCCAGCCACGGAGGAGGAGAAGAAGCCCGAGGCCGCCGGTCCGCAGCAGGCCATCGAGCGCCCCACGCAGAAGAAGAGCGAGAAGGTCGAGCGGGTGGAGATGCAGGATCGCGACTACCAGACGCGCCCCAACCCGGAGAGTCGGGAGCACACCAAGGGCGATCTGGCTGCGGCCTTCAAGGACACGAACGTCGCGACGAAGCGCCCGGACTTCTCGAGCTTCCTGAAGCAGGGCGACGACCGCATCCGGCTCCTCGAGCGGGTCGACAGCCTCCCCGACCTCCAGCGGGACTTCACGCAGAGCCAGTACAAGGTCATGTTCCGCAAGTCGCGCAACCTCCTCTCGGGCATCGACCCCCGCCAGCTGACGCCGGAGAAGCTCCGCCAGCTCCTCGAGGAGATGAACCGGATGGGCCGGCGCCCCGGCAGCGGATCGGGCGGCGAGGGTGACTGGGGCCAGGAGATGATGGAAGGCAGCGAGGCGCTCGATCGGGGCCAGATGGACAAGGCCATGCAGGCGATGGAGCGGGCCCTCCAGAAGATGCGGGCGCAGGATGAGAGGGACCGCGGGGGCAAGGGCCTTCAGGGCGGGAAGGACCGCGGGCGCGGCCGCGACGGCGAGCGTGGCGGAGCGGGCCGCCCGGGCGAGGACGAGCCCGACTTCGGCGAGGGTCAGGGGTCGCTTCCCGGCAAGGGGACGAATCCCGGCTGGCGTGGCGATCCCACGAACCGGCTCGGGCAGAACCCGTTCGACATCGGGGTTGAGGGCTCGATGCGCAAGGGCCGGCGCGAGTCCTACGACACGAACATGCTGGGGAAGGGCGCCCATAACCCTTCCCGCCTGCCCTCGATGAGCGTCGTGACGCAGTACCGGAAGATGATGGAGGAGGCCCTGGCGAAGGAGGCGATCCCGCTCGACTACCGCAGTCAGGTGCGGGACTACTTCCAGGCGCTCGAGGAACGCTGACCACATGGCGCGCGTCGCCCGCCCGGCTTCCGCCGCCGCGCCGGCCGCGGCCGCCGAGCGCTTCTTCTCGAACTCCTTCCTAATGCAGCTCGAGCGCTTGGGCTTCGTCTCCAAGCGCTCGCACGTGGGGGCGGTGAAGGGCGAGCGCAAGAGCCCGCGCCGGGGCTCGAGCGTCGAGTTCGCCGACTACCGGCCGTACGAGGTCGGTGACGACCTGCGCTACGTCGACTGGAACGCATTCGCCCGCCTCAACCGGCTCTACCTCAAGGTGTTCATCGACGAGGAGGATCTCTGCATCCACCTCCTCCTCGACGCGAGCGGCTCCATGGACTACGGCACGCCGAACAAGTTCCGGTACGCCGTCCGCCTGGCCGCCGCGCTGGCGTTCATCGGCTTCGTGAACCTCGAGCGCGTGGGCGTGGCGGTGTTCCGCCACCGCATTGCCGAGGGATGGCTTCCGACTCGAGGGCGAAACCAGTTCCTCCCGATCCAGGATTTCCTCGGCAATCTCACGCCCGGCGGGGGCACGGCGTTCAACGACGCCCTCCGGCAGTACGCGCAGCGCGCGAAGGATGCCGGGGTGGCCGTGGTGATCTCCGACTTCCTGGACCCGGCGGGGTACGCGCCGGGGTTGCGGGCGCTGATGGAGCGGCGCTTCGACATCCACGTGCTCCACCTCCTGTCCCCGGACGAGCTGCACCCGATGCTCGGGGGGGACCTGGAGCTCGTGGATGCCGAGACCGGGGAGGTGCGCGAGGTGTCGGTCGACGCCGAGGTGCTGCGAAGCTACGAGCGCCAGCTGGGGACGTTCATCTCGGGCGTCGAGGGATTCTGCCGGGCGAACGAGCTGAGCTACGTCCGCGTCGTCAGCGACATGCCCGTCGAGGATCTACTGCTTCGGCGGCTGAAGGGGGGCCTGCTCCAGTGAGCTTCCTGCAGCCCTGGGCCTTCCTGCTGCTGGGGCTGGCGGTCCCGCTCCTCCTCCTGTACTTCCTCAAGGTCCGGCGCCAGCAGCGCCGCGTGTCCTCGGTCCTCCTGTGGTCGCCCGTGTTCCGGGACCAGCAGGCGTCGGCGCTTTTCCAGCGACTGCAGCTCGATCCCTTGCTGCTGCTCCAGCTCCTGGCGCTCCTGCTCCTGTGCGCGGCGCTCGCCCGGCCCACCCTGACGCTCCAGGGGAAGGGGGCCGAGCGGCTGATCTTCGTGATGGACACCTCGGCCTCCATGAAGGCGCGGGACGTCGGGTCGAGCCGCCTCCGCGAGGCCCAGCAGCAGGCGGCTGGCCTGATCGCCGAGGCGGGCCAGGGCGCCGAGCTGATGGTCATCGAGGCGGGCTCGCAGCCGACGATTCGGCTCCACTTCACCCGCGACCGCGACCGGGCGCGGCGGGCCGTCTTCGACCTCGACGCGCACGACCAGCCGAACCACCTGAGCGAGGCGATCCGCACGGCGCTGGCCCTCGTGCCCCCGGTCGACCCGCGAGTGCGCGTGCACGTGCTGACCGACGGCGCGTTCGACCCGGCACAGGTCCGGGAGTTCCCCGATCCGCGGGTTCGGTGGGTCACGGTCGGGGGCGGCGCCCGCAACGTCGGGATCACGCAGTTCGCCGTCCGGAAGGCCTACTACGGGGCCTTCGACTACCAGGCCTTCCTGTCCGTCACCAACTTCTCCGACGAGCGCGTTTCCTTCCCGCTCGCGCTGACGGTCGACGACCAGAAGCTCAGCGAGCAGACGATCGCGCTGGACCCCCAGGTGAAGCGGAACGTCATCGTCCCCTTCACCCTCCAGACCGGGGCGGTCATCAAGGCCGTCGCCGACGTCCGGGACGATCTCGACGCGGACAACGCCGTCCAGGCGGTGGTGCCGGAGCCGCGGAAGCTCCGCGTCCTCCTCGTGAGCTCCGGCAACCTGTTCCTGGAGAAGGCGCTCCGCACGGACCCGCAGGTGATCCTCGAGACGAAGACCCCCGGCGAGTACTCCGGGGGCATGGGCACCTTCGATGTGGTCGTGCTCGACGGCACGTCGCCCGCGAAGATCGGCGCCGGCCGCTTCGTCCTCGTCAACTCGACCCCCGGCGACGTCCCGATCGAGTCCCTCGGCACGATGGAGCAGCCCATCGTGCTCGACTGGGCTCGGAACCACCCCGTGATGCGGTTCGTCGACCTGTCGAAGGTGGCGGTCGAAGAGGCGCTCCGCGTGCGACCGCTGGCGGCAGGGAAGACGCTGCTCGAATCCGTGGGCGGCCCCCTCATCTTCCTGCTGGAGGAGCCGCAGCGGAAGGCCGTGTTCGTCGGCTTCGACCTCTTCAAGACCGATCTCCCGCTGCGGGTCGCGTTCCCGCTGATCCTGGCGAACAGCCTCAGGTGGCTCCAGCCGGTGGGTCTCGAGGGCTCGGATCTCATGGTCGCCGCCGGGACACCGTTCCTCTTGTCCGTCGAGCACGGCGTCCAGGAGGGGACCGTGCGGGACCCGAGCGGCGCCACGCACCGAGCCGAGATCACGCGGGGTGCCCTGTCGTTCGCACAGACGGACCGCGTGGGCCTCTACACCTTGACGACGGGCGGAAAGCGGGAAGTGCGGTTCGCGGTCAACCTGCTGGACGCCGTCGAGTCGAACATCCGGCCCCAGTCTCTCCCGGTCTCGCCGCCGCCGACGGCGGGCGGGGCGGGGGACAGCTTCACGTACCAGCGCGAGCTGTGGCCGTTCCTCCTGGGCCTGGCGATGCTGACGCTCGCGTTCGAGGGCTTCCTCTACTGGCGGCGCCAGACCGCGGGGCGCCTGTCGTGGCCCTTGCGCGCGTCGGACCGCTGGGCGCTGGCGAGCCGCGGCGTCGCGCTCGTGCTGCTCGCCTGGGGACTCACCCAGCCCCAGTTCACCCGGTGGCTGGACCGGCAGAACGTCTTCTTTGTGCTGGACATGTCCGACAGCGTCAGCCTCGCCGCGCGGGAGACCGCCTACCGGTGGGCCACGACGGCGCTCGAGGGTATGAAGGCCGGGGACCGGGCCGGGCTCATCACCTTCGGGGCAGACCCGCAGCTGGCCGAGCCGCTTCGGCCGACGCCGACCTTCGCCCGCCCGCAGCCGCCGGCGGGCGGGCGGGTCACGAACATCGCGCGGGCGATCCAGCTCGCCCAGGCCTCGCTCCCGCGCGGCGAGGCGAACCGGATCGTGCTGCTCTCGGACGGTCGTGAGAACGCCGGGAAGGCCGTGATGGCCGCCCAGGCGGCCAAGGACGCCGGCATCCCGATCTACTACTCGCCGGTCGGTCTCACGTTCCCCCAGGAGGTCGTCGTCTAGCAGCTGCTCCTGCCGAACGAGGTCAAGTTCGGCGAGCCGTTCTACGCGAAGGCCGTCGTCACCGCGGTCAAGGAAGCGAGCGGCCGGCTGTCCCTCTTCCGGAACGGTGAGTTCCTCGGCTCGCAGGTGGGGCGCCTCAACGCGGGGAAGAACGTCCTGACGTACCGCCAGTCGCTCGAGCAGGCCGGGGTCCACGTCTACCAGGCGCTGGTAG
>JBGQGN010000136.1:0-8531 GCA_041497395.1 Methylomirabilia bacterium | reverse complement strand
TCCGGACCGAGGATCTCCCACGGCTCGCCGACGAGCTCTCGCAGGAGCTCGACGAGGACGCGGGGCAGGGGAGCTCCCCGGTGCTGGACCGGCTGCTCGCGTTCGTCGCGTGCCGCGCTGCGATCAAGGCCCACCAGGCGCTCGCTCCGGAGGAGATGGCCCAGGTCCTGACGGATCTGGCGGAGACCGCCACACCCTATTACTGCCCGCACGGACGGCCAATCGTCTCGCGGATCCCGCTCGGGGAGATCAAGCGCGAGCTCCGCCGGACCTGGTGACTCCCGTGTCCCCGGCGCTCGATGGCTGCGCGCCGCCCATCCCCCTCCTCGCGATCCTCGGCCCGACGGGCGTCGGCAAGACGCGACTGGCGGTCGCGCTCAGCGAGCACTGGCCGATCGAGGTGGTGAGCGTCGACTCCCGTCAGGTCTACCGCCGGATGGACATCGGCACCGCCAAGCCCACGCCCGAGGAGCGCCGAGCGGTCCGCCACCACCTCGTGGACGTCGTCGAGCCCGATGATGGCTACGACGCGGCACGCTTCGCCCGCGAGGCCGCTGGGGCGATCGTGGCCGCGCGGAGCCGGGGGCGGTGGCCGGTCCTGGTGGGCGGCACCGGTCTCTACTACCGCGCGCTCGTCAGAGGGCTTCTGCCGCGGCCTCCGGCGGACCCGGCCCTCCGGGCCTCGCTCCAGGCGGAGGCCCACACAGGGGGCCCTGAGGCCCTCCACCGCCGCCTCCAGGCCCTGGACCCGGACGCGGCCGCCCGGCTCCACCCGCGCGACGCGCTCCGCGTGAGTCGGGCTCTTGAGGTGGCGCTCCAGACCGGCCGCCCGGCTCTCCGGGCCGGTGCCGGCGCGTGGGGGGAGGCCACCGCCGAGCCCGGGTACCGCCTCGTGGCGGTGGGGCTGACGGCGCCCCGCCTGGCGCTCTACGCGGCGCTGGATGCCCGCGTGGACCGGATGCTGTCGGAGGGTCTCGTCGACGAGGTGCGGGCCCTCCTCGAGGCCGGGTTCGCCTCGACCTTGCCGGCCATGCAAGGGATCGGGTACCGGCACCTCCTGCCCGTGGCCGAGAGGGGCGCGGATCTCGAGGCGGCCCGGGCGACGATGAAGCGGGACACCCGACGCTACGCGAAGCGGCAGTGGACGTGGTTTGCGCGCGAGCCGGACCTCGTGTGGGTTGAAACGCGGCCCGGTGACGTCGCGGGAGCGCTCGCCGCTATCAAGAAAATCGTTGAACGGACGCATATTTTGGACTACCCTCGTTGAGCGTGCCGCGCGTGCAGAGAGCAGTCGATCGGGCGATTCTCATGGGCCTCCGTCTCCCTCGCCAGAAGCGCTGGGAGGTGGAGGAGTCGATGGAGGAGTTGAGTCGCCTGGCCGAAAGCGCCGGCGCGAAAGTTCTTGCCAGCGTCATCCAGGAGCGCACTGAGCGGAACCCGCGCCTCCATTTCGGGAAGGGCAAGGTGGACGAAGTCCGGGACCTGGCCCGGGCCCTCGGGGCGGGTCTCCTGATCTCGGACGATTCGCTGTCGCCCGTGCAGGAGCGGAATCTCACCCGCGCTCTGGACCTTCGCGTCATCGACCGCACCGCCCTGATCCTCGACATCTTCGCCCAGCGGGCGCGGACGAGCGAGGGCAAGCTCCAGGTCGAGCTGGCGCAGCTCACGTACCTCTTGCCGCGCCTGGTGAGGCAGTGGGCCCACCTCGAGCGTCTCGGTGGCGGCATCGGGACCCGGGGGCCCGGCGAGACGCAGCTCGAGTCGGACCGGCGCGTGGTTCGGCGTCGCATCGGGCAGATTCACGAGGCCCTCGAGGACGTCCAGCGCCACCGGCGGCTGCTCCGGACGCACCGGCGTGACGTCGGCCTGTCGGTCGCGGCCCTGGTGGGATACACGAACGCGGGCAAGACCACCCTCCTCAACCGGATCGCCGGGGCGAGCGCGCCGACCGCGGACCAGCTCTTCGTCACGCTCGACCCCGCGGCCCGGCTCGTCTCGGGGGGCGGCCGGGCGCCGTTCGTGCTGACGGACACGGTCGGGTTCATCCAGAAGCTTCCGACGCAGCTCGTGGCGGCCTTCAAGGCGACGCTGGAGGAGCTGGAGGACGCGCAGCTCCTCCTTCACGTGGTGGACGTGAGCCATCCGCAGGCGCGGGAGCACATGTCGGCCGTGTACCATGTGCTCGAGGAGCTCGGGCTCGAGGACCGACCGGTGCTCATGGTGATGAACAAGATCGACCGCCTGGCCGAGCCGAACGGTCTCCAGCGCGAGCTCGGCGTCGAGGGCGGGGTGGCGGTATCCGCCCGGAGCGGCGAGGGGCTCGACACCCTCCTGGCCCGGATCGGCGACGCGTTCCGCGTGACGCGCTCGGCCTTCCGCCTGCGCGTACCATACGAGCGCGGGGGAATCCTCGGCCCCGTGTATGCGCGCGGGCGGGTGCTGGGGCGAGAGGATCGCCCCGACGGAATCTGGCTCGACGTCGAGGTCCCGCGAGCGCTGGAGGGCCTGGTGCGGCCCTACCGCGTCTCCGGTGCGGACGGTGCTGGCGTGCGGGAGCCCGCGAGGGCTTGGCCAGCCAGCCGTGGAACCACTCTCCAGGAGGCAGGATCATGAGGGCGTGGACGCGAGTGCTCCCGATGCTGGCTGTAGCCGGGATGATCTGGGGCTGGGTCGGGGCGGCCGAGGCGCAGCTCTTCGGCCCGAAGGCCACCGTGACCACCCCGGGGGGCAAGTCGATCGACGAAGCGCAGCAGGAGGCCTACGACGGGCCCAAGGCCCGGATCGCGGTCTCGCAGTTCAAGGACAAGACGGGCAAGGGCTGGTGGACCGGGGCGATCGGCGACGGCATGGCCGACATGCTCTCGACCGCGCTGTTCCACTCGAACCGCTACATCGTCCTCGAGCGGCAGCAGGTGAGTGACGTCCTGCGCGAGCAAGACCTCGGCGCGGCCGGCCGGATCAAGAAGGGCACCGAGGCGCCCATTGGCGAGATCGAGGGCGCGGAGCTCCTGATCACCGGCGCCGTCACCGAGTTCGAGGGCGCCGCGTCCGGCGGCGGCGGCGGCATCGGCGGGGTCGGCGGGACGGCGGGACGGATCCTCGGCGGGATCGCGGGCGGGATAAAGAAGGCGCACATGGCGATCGACGTCCGCGTGATCGACACGAAGACGTCGCGGATCGTCGCCGCCACGTCGGTGGAGGGAGAGGCGACGGACTTCGCGCTCGGCGGCGCGCTCGCGGGCGCGGGCGGCGGCGGGGCGCTGGGCGGCGCGCTCGGGGGCTGGTCGAAGACGCCCACCGAGAAGGCCCTCCGCGTCTGCATCCAGGAGGCGGTGAATTTCATCGCGTCGAAGACGCCCGCGACCTACTACCACTACGGGGCTAGCGGTCAGAAGGTTGCGGCGGCTGCGCCGACGGCGCCGGTCGCGGCGGCCGCCGGCGCGGGCGCGGCCCCCGCGGTGGCGGCGGTGGCGCCGGCGGATGCCACCGGGATGCCGTCGGCCCTCAAGGTCCTCCAGACCATCAAGGCCGATCACGACAAGCAGCTCCTGGTCGATCTGAACGAGGTCAAGGTCCGGGGCGCCGTGCTCACCGTGGTCGTCACGCTCAGGGCCGTGGGGGGCAAGCCGTCGCAATGGGTCCTGGTCAGCGAGAGCAGGAGTTCGATCCTCAGCTACGACACCGGCGAGACGGCCGCCATGATCAAGGTGGACGGGTTCAACAACGGCCCGGTTCCGGCCGGCGACCCGAAGACGATTCGCGGCACCTTCAAGGTGCCCAAGGGCGCCAAGAAGGTGGCCATCACGCTGGGCGGGCTCGGGACGTTCGACGACGTGGACCTCACGCAGTAGGGGAGCCTGCTCCGCCGTCTCGCACCGAGGGCCCCGGGCGACCGGGGCCCTCGTCGTTTCCGGGAGGCGCTCGCGCGGAGCGTGATCCCGTCCCCCCGACCCTCGTGGTATGCTGACGCAGGCTGACGGCCGCCCTGGTGGACCTCGGGATGGCTCCCCAGCCGCACAATCCCATGGGTCTGGCAAACTGGCTGACGATCGCGCGAATCCTGCTCGTCCCGGTGCTCGTGATCTGTCTCGTCTACAACCGGGCGTTGCTGGCCCTCGGCACGTTCATCGTGGCGGGGGTCACCGACATGATGGACGGGTACATCGCCCGCGCCCGTGGCACGAAGACCCGCCTCGGCGCATTCCTTGACCCCCTCGCCGACAAGCTCCTGCTGACGGCCTCCTTCGTGACGCTCACGTACAAGTTTCCGAAGGTCCTGCCGTTCTGGCTGACCGCGATCGTGCTGAGCCGGGACCTCCTGCTGATCCTGGTCGCCGTGCTGATCATGCTCACGGGCGGCCAGCTCAACCCGACGCCGACGGCACTGGGGAAGGCGAGCACGGTGGTGCAGATGGTCACCGTGGGCGTCGCTCTCTTCGTCGTCGGGGGTGGCCACGATTTCTGGCTGGCGCGGAAGAGCCTCCTGATCCTGGCGGCCGTGCTCACGATCGGCTCCGGCATCCAGTACCTGGTGATCGCGCCGCGCTACGTGGACTGGGGAGCGCGCTGATGCCCAAGCGGGTCCCCGAGACAGGGGTCCGGGTTCTGGCGGTCGATCCGAAGGGGCTGGCCTCGCGGGCCGGGCTCCGGCCGGGGGACCGGCTCCTGCGGGTGAACGGCCAGGGTCTGCGCGACCTCGTCGACTTCCACGTCCAGGCCGGGGAAGAAGAGCTCGCGATCGACGTCGATCGGGGCGGCCGCCCGTGCTCGGTCGTGCTCGAGCGCAAGTGGGGGCGGGACCTTGGCCTCGAGTGCGAGCCGCCGGCGCCCGCGGAGATCTCCACCTGCGCCAACAAATGCGTCTTCTGCTTCATCCACCAGCTGCCGAAGGGCCTGCGGAAGAGTCTCTACGTCAAGGACGACGACTACCGGCTCTCGTTCCTCCACGGCAACTACATCACGCTGACCGATCTCCCGGAGAGCGAGATCCAGCGGATCGTCGACCTTCGCCTGTCGCCCCTGTACATCTCCGTCCACGCCACGGACCCGGTGCTGCGACACTTCCTGCTCGGGAGCCCCAAGACCATCCGGGGAGACCTCATGGAGCGGCTCCGGCGCCTGGCCGCTGCCGGAATCCGGCTGCACACGCAGATCGTGCTGTGCCCCGGTCTGAACGACGGCCCGCACCTCGAGCGCACGGTGCGCGAGCTGGGCGAGCTCCACCCTGGCGTGGCGACCGTGGCCGTCGTGCCCGTCGGTCTCACGCGGCACCGCGATGGGCTGTACCCGCTCCGGTCGATCACGCCCGCCGAGGCGGGCGCGACGCTCGACGGGATCCACGCGTGGCAGGCGGACTTCCTCGCCCGTCACGGGACGCGGCTCGTCTTCGCAGCGGACGAGCTGTACCTCCAGGCGGGCCAGCCCATTCCGGCCGCCGCGGCGTACGAGAGCTTCTCCGTGGTCGAGGATGGGGTCGGCCTCGTGCGGCGGTTCGAGGATGATCTCCGGCGTCTCGCCAGCCGGCCCGGGCGCCCCCGCTGGCGCGGGGAGCACGTGGCGACGGTGGTGACCGGCGAGCTGTTTGGACCGATCCTTGGCCGGCTTCTGGAGAAGGTCCGCGTACCGGGTCTCCGGGCCGAGGTCGTCCCCGTGCCGAACGAGTTCTTCGGTCGCGCGATCACCGTGGCCGGGCTCCTGACGGGCCAGGACGTCGCCCGGGCCCTCTCCGGGCGCCCGCTGGGGCACGTGGTCCTGATCCCCCGCGTGGCCCTGACGGAGACGAAGGGCGTCTTCCTCGACGACGTGGCCCCGGACGACCTCGCGCGGCACCTGGGAGTACCGATCGTCACCGTGGAGGCCAGCGCGCGCGGTCTCGTCGACGGCCTGCTCGGCCGGTTGCCCGCGCGGGCGTGAGGGGGCGGCCCCGGTGCGGCTGCCGGTGGTCGCGATCGTGGGACGCCCGAACGTCGGGAAGTCCACGCTCTTCAACCGCCTGATCGGCAGCCGCAAGGCGATCGTCCGCGACACCCCCGGGGTGACGCGGGATCGGATCCACGGCACCTGCGAGTTCGGCGGCTGGCGGGCCACGGTGATCGACACCGGGGGCCTCGACCCTACCTCGGACGAGCCTCTCACCGCACAGGTGCGCAAGCAGGTGCTGGCGGCCATCGCCGAGGCCGACGCCCTCGTCTTCGTGATAGACGGGCGCGAAGGAGTGACGCCGCTCGACCATGAGGTGGTGCGGCTGCTCCGGCGCGTGGCCAAGCCCGTGCTGGTGGCAGTCAACAAGGTTGACGCGAAGGGGCACGAGGCGGCGGCGGCCGAGGTCTACGGTCTCGGGATGGACCCCGTGTTGCTGGTTTCGGCCGAGCACGGGCGGGGCGTGGCCGAGCTGATCGAGGCGCTGGCGATGCGGCTCCCGGCTCCGCCGAGCGGCGAGGACGAGGAAGCCGGCCCGATCCGGATTGCGGTCGTCGGCCGCCCGAACGTCGGGAAATCCTCGCTGGTGAACGCGATCGCCGGGCAGGAGCGGGTCGTGGTCCACACCGAGCCCGGCACGACGCGTGACGCCGTGGACACGCTGGTGACGGTCGAGGGGCGTCCCTACATTCTGGTCGACACCGCGGGTCTTCGCCGCAAGGGGCGCACCGAGGGGGCGCTCGACAAGCTCTCCGCGGTCATGGCCCGCCGGAGCCTCCAGCGTGCGGACCTGGCTCTCGTGGTCCTCGACGCGGCAGAAGGGGTCACCACGCAGGATGCCCGGATCGCGGGGTACGCCGAGGCTGCGGGCCGCGCCGTCGTCCTCGTGGTCAACAAGTGGGACCTGGTCGGGACCGCGGACCGGGCCCCGGAGCTCGTCCGCTCCCTGCGGGAGCGGCTGCCGTTCCTGACTCACGCGCCGGTCGTCTTCACCTCCGCGCGCGCCGGCACCGGCCTCCGCGAGCTGTTCGAGACCATCGACCGGGTGGCGCTCGACTACGCCAAGGAGATCTCGACCGGCGAGCTGAACCGCGTGCTCATCGCGGCCGTCGAGCGGCGCCCGCCGGCGGGCTTCCACGGCAAGACGCTCAAGCTCTTCTACGGGACGCAGACCGCCACCCGTCCGCCCACCTTCCTCCTGTTCGTCAACGATCCCGCCGCGCTCCATTTCTCCTACGAGCGCTACCTCGTGAGCGCGCTGCGGGAGCGGTTCGGACTCGCCGGCTGCGCGGTCCGGCTCAGACTCCGACGGCGCCGCCCAGCGCGCACCCAGCTCCATACGTGACACGGGGCGCGGCGCTCGCTCTGGGCCTGGCCCTCGTTGGCTGCGCCGCGGCGGGGCCGCCCCGGGACTCGTTGACGGCGGACGAGCACAACGACCTTGGAGTGGCGTACTTCGAGCGAAACGAGCCGCGCCGGGCGCTGGGTGAGTTCGAGCGCGCGGTCGGCCTCCGGCCGGGCTGGGCGCGCGCGCTGGTGAATCTGGGGGACGCGCGCCTGGCGGTCGGCGACGTGGGCGGCGCGATCGAGGCCTACGGGCGCGCGGTGGCGATCGCGCCCGACGAGCCCGGAGCGGCAAACAACCTCGCGTGGGCGCTTCTCCAGGATCCCGTGCGGTGGCCGGAGGCGGAGCCGATCATCGAGGGGGCCCTGGCGCGGCGGCCGGAGCCGCGCGGATACTATCTCGACACGCTGGGCGCTCTCCGCTTGCGGAAGGGAGACAATCAGGCGGCGCTCGACGCGTTCCGTGCCGCGCTGGCCGACGGGGCGCTTCCGGGCGGTCCCGCGCGCGCGCTGGTGCTGGAGCACGCCGCCGAGGCTCTCGCGCGGCTCGGCGACCCGGCCGGGGCCGCGTATTGCCGGGCGCTCGCGGAGGCCGAGGGGGTGAAACCAGGGTCCAGGCATGCGGCCGCCGGTGGCGGTAGCCCGCCTGTTGGTGAGCAGGGGAGCGTGTGCTAACATCGGCCAGCTAACATCTTGCCGTATTTGGGGAATTCGAGTATGAGACGAGTGAGGTCAGACGTGTCGCATCGCATTCGGCGCCAGCCAAGCATCTTTAGCGTTGTCTGGTTCCGCATCGCGCTTGGTGTTGGCGTCGCTCTCGTCCTCGCGCTTCTGGTGGGACCCCGGGTGTCGAGCTGGTTCGGAGGCGATCTGCCACGAAGCCTGTTCCTCCTCGCCCCGTGGGGCGGGTCCGGGAAGACTGCTCAAGCTCGCGCGCCGGAGCCGCCCGCTCTGAGGCCAAGCCTTGCGAGTCCCGGGGCGCCACCATCCGATCCTGCCCGAGGACCTGTCGCGACGACCAGCAAGGCGCCCAGCGCTCCGACCGAGAGCCAGCGCGGGCCGGGCGGGCGGGTGGCTGCCGGCGGGTCCTCGCCGGCGCCGCCGTCGACGGCGATGGCCGCCCCGACGTCGCCCCCCCGGGAGCCGGGCCGGCCGACTCCGCCCGAGGGTGCGTCCGGGCCGGCCGGGTCGCTCGCGGCACCGCCGGCGGTCTACTGGGTGCAGGTGGGCGCCTTTCTCGATCACAAGAACGCCGACCGGCTCGCGGA
>JBGQGN010000135.1:0-8555 GCA_041497395.1 Methylomirabilia bacterium | reverse complement strand
CGACGGCCATTCTACGTGGGCAAGCCGCCTGCTAACATGAGCGCGTGCGCGTCGTGCCGCCCCCGGCCGAGCCGATTCTCGTTGCGCTGGACGTGGGCTCGTCCTCCGTGCGGGCGCTCGCCTTCGACCGCCTCGGCCGGGGACTCGATCTCGGTTGCCAGCAGCCGTACGAGCCAACGACGACCCCCGACGGCGGGGTCGAGATCGACGCCGACCGGCTGCTCGCGCTGACCGCCGAGACGCTCGACGCCCTCCTTGCGGGGCTCGGCCCGCGCGCCGGCCGGGTCGCGGCTGTCGCCACCAGCACCTTCTGGCACACGGTGCTCGGTCTCGGACCGGACGACCGCGCCTCCACCCCCGTCTACTCCTGGGCGGACACGCGGAGCGTCGGCGCGGTGGAGGCGCTCCGCGCGCGAGTCGACGAGAAGGCGTACCACGCCAGGGTCGGATGCCGGCTCCACACATCCTATCTCCCGGCCCGGCTCTGGTGGCTCCGCGAGCGCGGACCCGCCGCGTTTCGCGGGACGCGCCGCTGGGTCTCGTTCGGGGAGTATCTGGGGCTTCGCCTGTTCGGCGAGCTCCGCACGAGCGTCTCGATGGCGTCGGGGACCGGCCTCTTCGACCAGTGGGCGCAGCGCTGGGATCCCGGCATCCTCGAGGTGCTCGGGCTCGGCGTCGAGCACCTCGGGCCCGTCGTCGACCTCGACCAGCCCTTCCGCGGGCTCCGGCCCGAGTTCGCGGCGCGCTGGCCCGCGCTGGCGGGCGTCCCGTGGCTCCCGGCGCTGGGCGACGGCGCGTGCTCCAACGTGGGCGCCGGCTGCACGACGGCGGAACGGGCGGCGCTGATGGTCGGGACGTCGGGCGCCATGCGGGTCTGCTTCCCCGCCGATGCGGTGGCCATTCCGGACGGTCTCTGGTGTTACCGTGTGGACGGGCGTCGCCTGCTCCTCGGCGGCTCCCTGTCGAATGGCGGGAGCCTCTACGCGTGGCTCACGGAGACCCTCGACCTGCCGCCGCTCGAGCGTGTGGAGCAGGAGCTCCAGGCGATGGAGGCGGACGCCCACGGCCTCACCGTGCTCCCGTTCCTGGCGGGTGAGCGCAGCCTCGGCTGGGTCGCCGGCGCGCGGGCCGCCGTCGTGGGCCTCTCGCTCGCGACGCGGCCGATCGACATCGTGCGCGCGGGTCTCGAGACCGTGGCGTACCGGTTTGCCATGATCCACGAGCGATTGCGCGATGCCTGCCCGGGTCTCCGCGAGGTGGTGGGGACGGGCGGCGCGCTCCTGGCCTCGCCCGCGTGGATTCGGATCATGGCCGACGCACTCGGGGTGGCGCTCACGCCGTCGGCCGAGGCGGAGGGATCGAGCCGTGGCGCGGCCCTCCTCGCGAGCGAGGCGCTCGGGCTCATCCCCTCGCTCGAGGTGGCTCCGGCCGGCGCGCGGCCGGCGATTCCGACGGACGCCGTACGGCACGCCCGGTACCGCGCCGGCCTGGCCCGGCACCGGCAGCTCTACGACCTTCTGGTGCCGCACACGACCGCGGAGAGGAGACCGGTTTCATGACGGATCGGGATGTCGAGCAGCTCTGTGTCAACACGATCCGGTTCCTGGCAGCCGACGCCGTGCAGCAGGCGAAGTCCGGCCATCCCGGCCTGCCGATGGGCGCGGCCGCGATGGCGTACGTCCTGTGGACCCGCTTCCTGCGCCATCACCCGGCCGATCCGGCGTGGCCCGATCGCGACCGGTTCGTCCTGTCCGCCGGCCATGGCTCGATGCTGCTCTACGCGCTGCTCCACCTCACGGGCTACGACCTCCCGCTCGAGGAGATCAAGCGCTTCCGCCAGTGGGGGTCGAAGACGCCGGGGCACCCGGAGTTCGGCGTCACCCCCGGGGTCGAGGCAACGACGGGCCCGCTCGGTCAGGGGCTCGCGAACGCCGTCGGCATGGCCATCGCCGAGCGCCACCTCGCCGCCCGGTTCAACCGGCCGGGTCACACCGTCATCGACCACCACACCTACGTGCTCTGCTCGGACGGCGACCTCATGGAGGGTGTCGCCGCGGAGGCGTCGTCCCTCGCGGGGCACCTCGGGCTCGGCAAGCTGATCGCCCTCTACGACGACAACCGGGTGTCGCTCGCGGGGAAGGCGGCCCTGTCCTTCTCGGAGGACGTGCCTCGGCGGTTCGAGGGGCTCGGGTGGCACACCCAGGCCGTGCCCGACGGCAACGACCTCGACGCGATCGACAAGGCCATCCGGGCCGCGCGGACGGAGACGGCGCGCCCGTCTCTCCTCGCGGTGCGGACCGTGATCGGCTTCGGGGCGCCGAAGAAGGCCGGAACCCACGAGGCCCACGGCGAGCCCCTGGGAGACGCGGAGCTCCGGGGCGCGAAGCAGGCCCTCGGCTGGCCGCTCGAGCCATCGTTCCTCCTCCCGGAGCCCGCGGTCCGCCGCTTCCGCGAGGCCCTGGCCAGCGGGGCGCGGGCGGAGGCCGATTGGCGCGCGCGCCTCGACGCCTGGCGCCAGGCCTTCCCGGACCTCGCGACCCAGTGGGCCCACGCCCAGGCGCGGGCGCTCACACCGGGATGGGACCAGGATCTCCCGCGATTCCCGGCGGACGCGCCGGTGGCGACCCGCGACGCGAGCGGCGCCGTGCTCGCCGCCGTGTCACCCCGCCTGCCGCATCTGGTGGGCGGCGACGCCGACCTCGCCCCGTCGACCAAGACGCTCGTCAAGACGGCGGGGTCGTTCCTCCGTGGCACGCCCGAGGGGCGGCACCTCCACTTCGGCGTGCGCGAGCACGCGATGGGATCCATCGCCAACGGCATCACCTACCACGGCGGGCTTCTCGTCTTCTGCAGCACGTTCTTCGTCTTCTCCGACTACATGCGCCCGGCGGTGCGGCTGGCCGCGCTCTCCGAGCTTCCCGTCGTGTACGTCTGGACGCACGACTCGATCGGGGTCGGGGAGGACGGGCCGACTCACGAGCCCGTCGAGCACCTGGCGGCGCTCCGCGCGATGCCGAACCTGGTCGTGATCCGGCCCGGCGACGCCGCCGAGACCGTGGTGGCCTGGCGGGTCGCGCTCGCGCGCCGCCACGGCCCGACGGCGCTCGTCCTCACGCGGCAGAAGGTGCCCGTGCTCGATCGGACGGTCTACGCGCCGGCCGAGGGTCTCCGTCGCGGGGCCTACGTGCTCGCGGAGGCGCCCGGCGGCGCTCCCGACCTCATCTTGATCGGGACGGGCTCGGAAGTCCAGCTCGTCGTCGCCGCGCAGGCCGCCCTCGCGAAGGACGGCATCCGCGCGCGGGTCGTCAGCATGCCCTCGTGGGAGCTGTTCGCCGCCGAGCCCGTGGACTACCGGGAATCGGTGCTGCCCCGGACCGTGCCGCGGCGGCTCGCGGTGGAAGCGGGCGCGACCTTCGGGTGGGACCGCTGGGTCGGGACCGCCGGAGCCGTCGTGGGGGTCGACCGTTTCGGCGCATCGGCGCCGGGAGAGGTCGTCATGAAGGAGCTCGGGTTCACCGTGGAGCACGTCGTGACCCGGGCTCGCGCCCTCCTGGGCCGCTGATCCGGTCCGCGCCGCGATAGGCGTGCGGCGTCCGTTCGTCGTCCTCTGGCTCGCGACGCTCCTGTTCTACCTCGGGTTCCAGCTGCTGCTGCCGGTCATACCGCTCTACGCCACCTCGCTCGGGGCTCGGGAGGCGCACGTCGGCTTCATCATCGGGGTCTTCGCCCTCGCCGCGATGGTGCCACGCCCGATCGCCGGCGACCTCGCCGACCGGATCGGCCGCCGGCCGCTCGTCCTTCTCGGCACCGCCATCTTCGCGCTGGCGCCGCTCGGCTACGCGGTCGTCGGGACGATTCCCGGGCTGCTCGTCCTGCGGCTATTCCACGGCACGGGCATGGGGTTCGGCCCGACGGCCGCCACCGTGATCGCCACGGATGTGACGTCCCCCGAGCGGCGCGGCGCCGCGATGGGCGTCTACGGTCTCGCCTCGGCGGCCGCGCTCGCCGTCGGGCCGTACCTGGGCGGCGAGCTGGTTCGACGTCTGGGCTTCACCTGGACGTTTCTCGTGGCCACGGCGATCGAAGCGGGGGCCCTCGCCCTGGCGTGGACCCTGCCGGAGACGCGGCCCGCTGGCGGACTCGCCCGGGCTCCGGCCGAGGCGCGGGGGGGGCTGGCGTCCGCCCCGGGGATGCTCGCGCGCTTCTGGCGCCGCTGGTTCAGCGCGGCCGCGGTCTACCCGTCGGGGCTCGTCCTGGCGCTCTACGTCTCGTACGGCGGTCTCGCCGCGCTCCTGCCCCTCTTCGCCGAGCGGCGCCAGCTGGGGAACCCGGGGCTCTTTTTCACGGTCTTCGCCCTGGTGAGCCTCGCGGTCCGATCCCCTGCGGGACGGCTCTCGGACCGCCTGGGCCGGCGGGCCGTGATCGCACCAGCCCTGGCCATCTCCGGTGGGGGCCTCGTCCTGCTCGGGCTTGCCTGGTCGCAGGGGACGTTTCTCTGCGCGGCGGCGCTCTACGGCGTCGGCTTCGGAGCGGGACAGCCTGTGCTCCTCGCGATGACGGCCGACCGCGTCCCCCCCGGGGAGCGCGGGCGCGCGATGGGCACTCTCTACACCGCGTGGGAGCTCGGCATCTCGGGGGGCTCGATCGTGCTGGGGCTCTGCGTGACCCGGCTCGGGTACGCGGCGACATGGTGGATCGCCGCCGCGATCGCGGGGATGGGGGCGCTCGCGGCGCTCTACCCGGGTGGCCGGCCGCGCGGGTAAGGAGGTTCCGAGCGCTCCGGTTCTGGCCGCGCCGGCGGCGTCAGCGCGAGGCGCCGCGCTCGCCGCTCGCGGGCCGGAGCACCCGCGGAGCGCGGGCGACCTCGGCGGTGCCGCCCGGCACGAGCTGAAACCCGAGCCGCGTCCACGTCTCGGGGGGCGAGCCGCGTCGCTCGGTGCGGCGGCGCTCGTGGCCGGTCGGGCGCCGCGCGCCCCGGCGCCGCTCGCTGCGACGACGGTCCCAGATCACGGTGAGCCCGGGTCCCGCTACCCCGCCCTCGACGGCGCGGTAGAGGTCGCCCCGTCCCCGCTGGACCACGACGAGCGCGCCGGCCGCCTCGCCGGACTCCTTGTCGCCCGCTGTTTCTGTCGTGGCCGGCGAGGAGCCGGGGACGAGCCGCCGCCGGAGCTGCTGGACGTAGCCTACGCGGAGGGCCGTGGCGGCTTCGTCCAGCGCCCGGGCGATCTGGCGTACCCCGTCCTGGGTGTCGGTGCCGAGACCCCGGAGCATCCCGACCTCGTGATCGAGCGCGACCACCCGGCGCTGGAGGCTGCGGAGCTCTCGCCAGAGCAGGACGCCCACCATTGCCATCGCGGCGAGCGTCAGGAGGGCGAGGGCGGCGGCGGCGCTCACCAGCAGGCGGTCGAGCCACCCGGTGCCCGCCGCGCTCTCGGGGGTGAGGCTCAGGACGGTGAGGAGGCCGTGGGCTTCATCCACGGCGCCGAGCGTGAAGCGGACCCGGTCCCCGGGGCGCACGCCCTGGACCACGCCCGCGCTCTGGACCGGGAACTCCGACTGCGCGGCGGGGAGGAGCCCCGGGATGCCGCCGTGCTCGATCGTCACGGTGCTCCGTCCCGGATCGACCGCGATGATGCGGCCCTGTCCGTCGAAACTCGGACCCGCCCCGGCCGGCCCCGCGGCCCAGAGGCAAAGGGCAAGACCGAGCGCGATTCTCAGGGCTGGACCGACGCGCCACCGGCGCCGGCTATCCATCCGTCACCATCCGTGGCCCCCTCCGATCGAAGCCGGGTAGGCTGACGGTAGGCGGCCAGCGGGGTGGCGTCAAGGGCCTTCGGCCGTGGCCACCCCTGGCCGCGGGGCCCCCGGCTGAGGTCCCCGCTCTCCACGTGTTTGGGGGTCGCCAGACTTGCGATCCGGCGAGGCGTTGGGCTATCTTGAGTCTCCCCGTTCCGGTGACCTGGGGCAGGAGGACGTGCAATGGGCGAGGTGAAGTTCGGCGAGTTGCGGTCGGTCGTGGAGGCGGTCCGGCAGATCGTCCTGGACTGGGACGGTTTCGTCTCCAACGTCGAGGCCCTAGCCCGGGAGCACGACGAGTATCGCCAGAGCGCCGATCGCCTGGCATGGGAGCTCGGTGAGCTACGCGCCGCGCACGAGCACCTCGGTCACGAGCATGACGAAGCTCGTACGGCGCTGGCATCGCTCCGGGTGAGCCAGGACGCCTTGACGCGCGAGCACGGACGGCTTGGTCAGGAGCGTGAGGAAGCGCAGCGGGCCCTGACGGCGCTCCGGGCGAGCCACGAGACCGTGGCCCGGGAGCGTGAGCGCCTACAGCGCGAGCTCGCCGAGGTGCAGGAGCGTCACGAGGCCGTGATGCGCGAGCGGCACCGCGCGGGCGAGGAGCTCGAGGCGATCCTCCGCCGGTTCCGCGCCTCCGCCTGACTCGCGGCCTCGCTCGTCGGCCGGCTCACCTCGCGTCGCCGCCGGCCGCTTCGCCGAAGACGAGGTCCTCCAGCCACTCGATGCGGATCCGGTCGGGCCCCCGGAGGCTTCCACCGTAGCTCTCGCTGACCGATCGACGCGTCGTCCAGAGGATGACCTGCTTTCCCTGGGCTTGGAGCGTCTTGACGACCTCGTGGAAGTCTCCGTCCCCGGTCCCGATGACGTACACCGGGATCTCGGGGTGCTCCCGCAGGACGAAGTGGATCTTCTCCCGCAGCAAGTGATCGGAGGCGTTGGCCTTCTCGCGCCCGGCGATGTCGGTGGAGAAGCGCGCGTTGCGGACGGCCTTCTGATCGCCCTCGAAGAAGTCCCGGTCCCAGTCGGCGACGGCCCACCGCTGCCGGGGGAGCCCGTGCCGCCAGGCCGCGTCGAGGAGTCGGGAGGCGAGCTCCACGCCCATGAGCCTCGCGCGTCCGGCCTGCGCCCGGGGCTCCGGGAGGTCGTCCAGGTGGCGAGCGAGGCTCACCTTCACGTTCTCCCAGTCGAGCATCAGGGCGAGGGCGGCGCGGCGCGCGGCCGGGTCTCCGGCCCGCGGCCGGCTCCCTTCAGGCGCGTCACGCTCGGGCGTCACGGTCACCGCCGGCTCGGGCCCGCTGCCCGGCGCCCCGCTGTCCTCGGCCGTCCCGCTCCCCCCGACGTCGGCGAGCGGCGCGCCGAGCCGCTCGGCCCACAGGCGCGCGTCGGCCTCCGAGAAGCTCGTCTCCGGCCAGCTCTGCCGGAGAACTCGGAGCGCGTCCTCGCGGAGCTCGTGCCGCTGGGCCCAGCCGAGGAGGGCGCGCAGGAGCTGGGCCTTCTTTCGCGGCTCGACGTTGCGCCGGTGCTGCGTGACGCGCCAGCTATGGAGCCGGCAGCGCCAGCTGGCGGCGAGGTCCCCGGCCTCCTCGTTGAGCGTGGCGGCGCAGTCCCAGTTCTTGAAGACGCCCGCCTCGGGGCCGGCCGCGACGCGCTGCCGGAACCACTCCACGCCCGTGGCGACGAGCGAGGTCTCGATGAACTCACGCGTCAGCTGGTCCAACTCCTCGAAGAGCAGGCGCTCCCGGGGGTCAGGGAAGATGCGGTCCGGATCCCGGAGGATGCGGTTGATCCGGCGAAAGTGGTCGCGGAACCGCGCGGCCGCGCCACCGCTGCCGGGCGCTTCCGCGTCCTGGAGCGCCGCGAGGAGGTGTGCCTCGTAGTGGCGCGCGCGGAGGCAGAGCGCCGAGAGCACATCCAGGCGGCTCTGCTCGATCGCCCAGAGGAGGCACAGCTCGAAGGCCTCCGTCGGGTGAGCGTCCAGGTCCAGCACGGGGAGCAGGACGTCGAGCGCCTCGTCCGCGCGGGAGGGCAGGCGGCGAAGCGCGCAGGCGAGGTTCCAGCGCGCGGTCCATCCCCGGTGCTCGTGGAAGCGGTCGGAGGCGATGGCGGCCTCGAGCAGCTCGATGACGTCGTGGATGTCCGTGCCCTGACCGAACAATGTCAGCGCGTAGGCGTACCACTCCTTGGCGATGGTATTCGCGCTGCGGCGGTAGTGAAGGTCGGCGAACTCGTCGAGCGCCCGGGGATCCCGCCGGAGGAGGAGCTCGCGAGCCTGGTGGAAGGCGGGGTCGGGGGCGCCCCCGACCCGCAGCTCCGAGACCGGCTCGCGGTGCTCGGACTTCGCGTCGAGCCGGAGGCGCAGGTTTCCTTCCAGCTCGTCCCGCACGTCGGCCAGGGCTTGCCCGAGCGCCTCGGTGTCGCCCCGCTCGACCGCGTGGCGGATCTCTCCCCAGATGATGGGTGCCACCAGGGTCGACAGCGGCTCGGGGCGCCGCACGGCGCGCTGCGCACGCCGCACCGCGGCGGGAGCGATCCGCTCGCCGATGTCCTCCCAGTCCCGACGGATGTGCTCGAGCCGTGTCGGCACCTCGAGCTCGAGGACGGCCTCGATGTTCTCCCGGATCAGGCGGTCGCGCGCCTTCGGGTCGCTTTCGGCGGCGAGCCGCGCGCGCTCGAGCTCGAGCAGGATCATCTCGTCGATGGCCAGCGCCACCTGGGTGGGCAGCGTCCCCCAGGCCGAGCTGACGAACGCCGCCATG
>JBGQGN010000134.1:0-8579 GCA_041497395.1 Methylomirabilia bacterium | reverse complement strand
GGAGGGCGTGCCGGATGAACGTGGCCGCCGCCTCCAGCTCGGGCTCGACGACGACCGTGGCGCCCACCGTGCGCAGCGAGTCCCCGATCTCGCGCCGATGCGCGCGGGCGAGGATCGGCACGCGCGGGTTGATCGCCCGGATGCGCGCCACGGCCAGCCGGGCATGGCCGGCGTCCGGGACGGTCATCACGACGAGCGCGGCGTGGGCGCCCCCGGCCGCCTCCAGGAGGTGCGGGTGGGCGGCGTCGCCGTAGAGGCACGGCACCCCGCGGGCGCGCAGCGCGCGCACGACGTCCGGGTCGGTCTCCACGGCCACGTAGCGAACGCCGAACGTCTCCAGGGCCTCGCCGACCGCGCTGCCGATCCGCCCGAACCCGCACAGGACCACGCGGGCGCCCCCGCCGTCCCGAGGGCCGTCGATCTGGCTCAGCGCGCGGTCCGGGGCCGCGCGGCTCAGCCAGCGCGGCGCGAACCGGACCAGGGCGGCGTTGGCGAGGATCGTCACGAGCGCGGTCGCCAGAGTGGCGTTGTAGACGTCGGCGCCGACCAGACCGGCGTCGCGGGCGGCCTGGACGAGGATGAACGAGAACTCGCCGATCTGCGTGAGGCCGACGCCGACCAGCAGCGCGGTCCACAGGGAATACCCGAAGAGCGTGACGACCCCCGTCCAGAGGACCAGCTTCCCCACGAGCACGAGCCCGATCATGACGGCCAGCAACGGCAGGTTGGACAGCGCGAGGCGCGGATCGATGAGGGCGCCGAGGGTGGCGAAGAAGAGGGCGACGAAGGCATCCCGGAGGGGCAGCACCCGGGCAAGCGTCTCGTGCGCATAGTCCGATTCGCTCACGAGTAGCCCGGCCAGGAACGCGCCGAGCGCCAGCGACAATCCGGCCGCCTGGGTGAGCGCGGCGGTCCCGATCGCGATCGCCAGCACGACGAGGAGGAACAGCTCGGGGCTCCGCGTGCGCGCCACCCAGGTGAGCACGCGCGGCATGACGCGGGACGCGAGCAGCCAGAACGGCACCAGGATGGCGCCGGCCCGGAGAAGGGCGAGACCGACCGCGCCGAGGCCCTCCGTTCCCGGCGCGGCGAGTGCGGGCATCAACACGATCAGGATCACCACGGCGAGGTCCTCGACGAGGGTGATCCCGATCATCACGCGGCCGTGGCGCGTGTGCAGCTCGCCCCGGTCGATCAGGAGCCGGGCCATGACCATCGTGCTCGCGACGGAGATCAGGATGCCGACGACCAGCCCCTGGCTCGGCGGCCATCCGAGAGCCCAGCCCGCGGCCAGCCCGAGGCCGATCGACACGAGAATGCCGATCGGCGCGCCCAGCAGGGCGACACGCCGTACCTGGAGCAGGTCGTGGAGGGAGAACTCGAGGCCGATCGAGAACATCAGGAGGACGACCCCGATCTCGGCAAACAGCTCGAACGTGTGAAGGTCGGACACCGAGGGCCCGGGCGTGAGGGGGCTGACCAGGATGCCCCCGAGGACGTAGCCGAGGATCAGGGGCTGGCGCGCGAGCCAGGCCAGACCGCCGCCGAGGACGGCGGCGGCGAACACGTAGGCCAGGTCACGGAATACCAGCGGCTCGGTCACCACGTTCGAGCTCCCTCATCGAAAGGTGCCGGCTCCGGGCGGGAGTCCGGCCCCCGTCGGATGCCGATGCGAAACGTGACGGACGCGCGACCCGACGGGTCGCGTGGAGGGACGCGGGCTAGTGGTCCTCGGCGGCGGTCGTCGCGCCCCGGAGCGTGTCGATCGAACCGCGGGGGCGACCCGCGGCCGACTGGGGGGGCGGGCGGTCGAAGCTCTCCGTCGTCGGGCGCGGCGGCGTCATGGCGACGTCGGCGAAGCGCGCCGGCTCGGACGGGCGGGGCAGGGTGCGGGGGGGCCGCTCGTCGGTCCGGGACCGCTCGGCCCTCAGCGCGTGAACGGACTCCTCCTCACCGAAGCGGACGACGCCCGGCAAAAGGGGATTGGAGAAGTCGATGCCGAGACACGTCAGGAGAGCCAGGGTGAGCACCCACACGAAAATACTGTATCCCGGGTCGTGGTCGACGGGAAGCGTCCTTCGATCGTGCTGGCCGATCGTGCCGGCGATCCTGCCGGGGCCGGGGCGGTTCCCAAGGCCACGGCCCGGTCAGCCCGGCCGGGACGTCGGGGGACGGGCCAGCAGCGCGAAGACCAGCGCCAGGAGATTCAAGCCGGCGCCGAGCCCGAACGCGGCCACGTAGGATCCAGTCGTGTCGAAGAGCCACCCGGCGAGGACCGGACCGAGACCCCCGGCCGGGCCCGCGAGGCCGAAGATCAGCCCCACCAAGCTGCCGGCGTGCGCCGGGCCGTAGAAGTCCGTGACGACCGCCGGCATGAGGGCCGAGATCGCGCCATAGGCGAAGCCGAACGCGGCCGCCGCGCCGAAGAGGGTCGCGGCTCCGGAGGCCCCGGCAAGGCCAACGAAGGAGAGCATCTGGAGGCCGAGCGCGATCACCAGCGTGGGCCGGCGACCGATCGCGTCCGAGACCGCGCCCATGCCGAGGCGGCCCACGAGTGATCCGGCGCCGAGCGCGGAGAGCGCCGTCGCGCCCACCACGGGGGAGAGACCCAGGTCGCGGGCGAGCGGCACCAGGTGCACGGGCGGCATGAAGACCGGGATCCACGTCGTCGTGTAGACCGCGACCAGGAGCGCGAACGAGGGGTGGCGAACGACGCGCCGGATCGGCCATCCATCCGCGGCTGCTGTCGCCGATTTGGGGCGTGAGGCGGCGCCGTACGGACTGAGGCCGCGGTCCCGAGGATCGCGTACGAAGAGACCGGCGAGGAGGCCGAGCGAGAGGGCGAGGCCCACGCCCAGGAGCGCGTACGAGCGCCGCCAGCCCACCTCCGCGATCAGCAGGGCGACGAGGGGCGGACCGGCGAACGTCCCGGCGCTCGCGCCGCTGAGCCCGAGGCCGACGGCGAGGCCGCGGCGGGTCTCGAACCAGCGGGCCACCGTCGCGTTGCATGGCACGTACGCCGAGCTCATGCCGACGGCGGCCAGGAGGTACGTCGCGTAAAGGGGCGCGAGAGCCTGGATGCCTCCCGACAGCGCGAGCCCGAGGCCGAGGAAGGCGCCGCCGAGCGCGATGACCGCCCGCGGCCCCCAGCGGTCGGTGAGCCGGCCGGCAAAGAGGCCGAGGAAGGAGTAGGCCGCGGCGTAGAGGGAGAAGACGCCGGACAGGCTGGCCCGGCTCCAGCCGAACTCCTCCGTCAGCGCGGTGAAGAAGAGACCGAAGGAGTACTGGACCCCGTAGGCGAGGAAGAGGACGGTGAACGCCGCCCCGACCACGATCCAGCCGTAGTGCAAGGGGCGATCCGTCGATCTCGGTGGAGTCGGCGCCGGGCTCGGATGCCGCGGCCGCCGGCGCCGCGTCAGCCCCGGGCCCGCCGCGGGGCGGGCCGCTCGCTCGTGCGACCGTCCGTGAGGAAGTCCTGGAGGTACTTGCCGGTGTACGAGGCCGCGACCTGCGCGACGGCCTCGGGCGGCCCCTCGGCCACGAGCTCACCGCCGGCGTCTCCGCCCTCGGGCCCGAGGTCCAGGATCCAATCCGCGCACTTGATCACGTCGAGGTGATGCTCGACCACGAGCACGGTGTTGCCGGCGTCGACCAGGCGCTGGAGCACGCCGAGGAGCCGCCGCACGTCGTCCAGATGGAGCCCGGTGGTGGGCTCGTCGAGGATGTAGAGGACGTCGTGGCCCAGGCGGACGCCCAGCTCCGCGGCGATCTTGAGGCGCTGGGCCTCGCCGCCCGAGAGGGTGGTCGCGGGCTGGCCGAGGCGGAGGTAGCCGAGTCCCACGTCCTGGAGCACCTGGAGCCGCCGCGTCAGCCCGGCCGTGGTCGCGAAGAACGGGATGGCCTCGTCGACCGTCATCTGGAGCACCTGGCTGATGTCGCGCCCCTGGTAGGCGACCTGCCGGACGTCCGGACGATAGCGGCGTCCCTCGCACTCGCGGCACGTGACGTAGACGTCCTCGAAGAAGTACATCTCGAGCTTCTCGAAGCCGTCGCCCGCGCAGGTCTCGCAGCGGCCCCCGGGGACGTTGAACGAGAAATGACCCGGCCCGAGCCCGAGGGTCTTTGCCTTCGGCAGGCCCGCGAACAGGCGCCGCACGTCGTCGAACGCCTTGATGTACGTGACCGGGTTCGACCGCGGCGTCCGGCCGATCGGCTCCTGGTCGATGAGCCGCACCCCGCGCAGATGCTCGAGCCCGAGGAGCGCATCGTGCGCGCCCGGCACCTCGAAGGCGGTCTTGAACGCGCGCGCCACTGCCCGGTAGAGCGTATCGTGAACCAGCGTCGACTTCCCCGAGCCGGAGACGCCCGTGACGCAGGTGAGCGTCCCGAGCGGAATGCGCGCCCTGACGTTTCGGAGGTTGTGCTCGCGCGCCCCGACCACGGTGAGCCACCGCCCGTCGCCCTCGCGCCGCCCGGCCGGCAGCGGAATGCTCTCGCGGCCCGAGAGGTAGCGCGCGGTGAGCGTGCGCATGTCCCGGAGGAACTCGTCGCGCGGCGCCGCGAGCACGATCTCGCCCCCGCGCTCGCCCGAGCCGGGCCCGAGCTCCACGCAATAGTCGGCGGCCTCGATGAAGGTCCGGTCGTGCTCCACCACCACGACCGTGTTGCCCGCGTGGGCCAGCTCCCGGCACAGCTCGACTAGCCGCGTGACGTCGCGCGCGTGGAGCCCGATCGATGGCTCGTCCAGGACGTAGAGGGTGCCGACCAGCTGAGCGCCGAGCTGGGTCGCGAGCGCGATGCGCTGGGCCTCGCCGCCGGAGAGCGTCCGCATCTGCCGCTCGACCGTGAGGTAGCCGAGGCCCACGCGGCGGAGGAACGAGACCTTCGCGGAGAGACGGTCCAGGACCTCGCGCCCGACCTCGGTCTCCCACGCCGTGAGCGGAAGCTCCGCGAGCCAGCCGGCGAGGTCCTCGATGGCGAGGCGGGCGACCTCCGCGATGCTCCGCCCGGCCACCGTGACGGCGAGTGCTTCGGGCTTGAGGCGGGCGCCGCCGCAGGCGGGGCAGGGGACCTGGCTTCGGTAGCGCGAGAGGAAGACCCGCACGTGGAGCTTGTAACGGTACCCCTCGACTTCCTCGAAGAAGCCCCGGATGCCGCAGAAGTCCTTGTCCCCGTCGTTCACCCAGCGCCGCACGGTCTCGGGCAGCTCCGCGTAGGGCTGGCGCACGTCGATCTTGCGGCGGCGTGCGACCCGGAGCAGCTCCTTCTGGTACCACTCGCCCGACGGGTGCCGCCAGGGCTCGACGGCGCCGCCGGCGAGCGAGGCGCCGGGGTCCGGGATCACGCGCCCCTCGTCGTAGCGCAGGAGGTTTCCGAACCCCTTGCACTCGGGACACGCGCCGAGCGGGTGGTTGAAGGAGAAGAGCAGGGACTGGGGTCGCTCGAGCGCCGTCCCGCAAGCTTGGCAGCCGAACTGCTCGCCGTAGCGGCGCACCTCGGGCGGACGGCCCTCCCGCTGGATCTCCACCACGGCCCGGCCGCAACCCTCGCGAAAAGCCTGCTCGAAGGAGCCGGCCAGGCGCGTCTGGGCATCGGGGCGCAGCACGAGGCGGTCGAGTATCACGTCGACCGTCTCGCGGCCGGCGAGATCCAGGTTCGGGAGCGGAGACAGCGGGAGCACGTCGTCCCCCACCTTGATCCGCGCGAAGCCGCGGGCGACCAGCCGGGCGAGCAGGTCCCCGACCCGGTCGGCGGCGGGCACCGGCAGGGGGAAGCCGACCAGCACGCGGGCGCCGGCCGCCTCGGCGAGGAGCGCGTCGGCCACGCGGTCCGGCGCCGCCGAGCCGGCCGGGCGGTGGCAGCGCGGGCAATGGACGCGGCCGATCTTGGCGTAGAGCAGCCGCAGGTAGTCGGCCAGCTCGGTGGCGGTGCCGACCGTCGAGCGGGCCGTCCGCACGGGGTTCTTCTGCTCGAGCGCGATCGCGGGCCGGATGTGCTCGACGAGATCGACGTCGGGCCGGTCGATGCGCTCGAGGAACATCCGCGCGTAGCTCGACAAGGACTCGATGAAGCGCCACTGTCCCTCGGCGAAGATCGTGTCGAACGCGAGGGAGGACTTCCCGGAGCCCGACACGCCCGTGACGACCGTGACGCGGTCGTGAGGGATGGCGACCGAGACGTTCTTGAGGTTGTTCTGCCGGGCTCCGTGGATGCGGAGCCAGTCAGGGCGCGGCGCGGGCCGAGACTTCACAATCGACCATTCTACCGCGGGGATTACGAGTTTCGCTTGACAGCCTCCCGGCCGTCGGGAACGATGGCCGCGTCACCGCGCGCTGCCGCGCGCCGCGATGGTGCCCGCGGACCGTGGGCCCGCGGCGTCCGGCCGGGAGGTCCCATGCTCGACCGCCGCGTTCTCGCCCTGATCGCGCTCGCCGCCGCCCTGGCGGGCTGCTCCGGTCAGGGGAGCTCCTTGAGCCCCGAGGCCGAGCGCGGCCGGCAGGTGTACGTCGCCCAGTGCACGTCGTGCCACTCGAGCGACCCGGCGCAGAACGGCCCCCTCGGCCCGGCGGTGAAGGGCTCGTCCCGGGAGCTCCTCGAGGCTCGGCTGCTCCGGGGCGCCTATCCCTCGGGTTACACGCCCAAGCGACCGAGCGCGATCATGCAGCCGATGCCGCACCTCGCGGGGAGTCTGGACGACGTCGCGGCGTTCCTCCGGTAGTGGCGGTAGTGGCCGGTCAGGGCGCCGGAGGTTGGTCGCGGCGCTCGGGGGATGGGCCCGCCGGACTGATCTCGGCTCGACGCGCGTCGGGCCCGGGAAGGCCCGGGCCCGACGGCGAGCGGTGCGCGATCCGAGTCCGGCCGGCTAGCGCATCCCCTCGAACCACGCGTAGTAGACGACGGCGAGGATGAAACCCGCCCAAATCGTGCCCTTCACCGTCGCGAGCGGCTTCGCCGCGCCCTGGCCGGGGGTGCCCTTCAGGGCGTTGACCTCGACGACCAGCATGATCACCAGCGCCACGACCCAGAACGCGAGTCCATTGCGAGGCACGGGCAGTGTGAGGTGGCTCGCCGCGCCCATGAAGAACAACATGGGGATCGAGAGCAGCGTGTTCGTGCGGGAGGCGAGACCCCCGCGCGCGCCGGCGCCGGCGGCGGCCGGGTTCGCGGGGCGCCCCGCGGCCGTATCGACCGCGTTCTGGATGACCACCTTCTGGTTGGGCCAGATCACGAACCACACGTTGGCCCACATGACGGTCCCGAGGAGGCCGCCGAGGAGGATCGCCCAGCCGTACGAGCCGGCGAAGAACCCGCCCTGGCCCCACCGGTGGAGGATGATGAGCCAGCCGGAGAGGAAGGTGAACATCGCGCCCCAGCGGAACCACCAGAGCGCCCGGGGCACGAGCTTCTGGATCGCGCCGCTTCGCACCGGAGCCTCGGTCTCGGCGAAGAACGGGGTCTGGACGAAGTTGAAGTAGTAGAGCAGGCCGATCCAGGTGATTCCGGCCAGGAAGTGAATCCACCGCAAGAGGAACAGCCAGCCTTCGCTACTCGCCAGCGCCATACCGTGCCTCCTTGTACGTGTAGGTCAACGATGTCGATCGACGGGCCCTCGGGCGGAGGAGCGAGCTCTCGGGTTGCCGATGCTGCCGGCCGCCGACCGCGCTCCGAGCGACGGTCGAAACCACCGGCCCTCCTGCCGGGTCCGCGTTGGACATCGGGGTGCGTGTGATCCGGACAGGCACGATTACAGCCGGGGGACCCCGGGGTGTCAACCCCGGGTCAAGCGGTGTCCGGGACCGGGCGAGCGGCGCGGCGCAGTCCGCACCGGAACGGTCATCCCTGGCTCACGGCCAGCGCCCGCCCGCTCCGGAAGGGCCACCGGATCCACCGATCGGAGACTTCGGGGTGTGGGTGGTGGCGGTGGGAGGAATTGAACCTCCGACACGGGGCTTATGAGACCCCTGCTCTGCCGCTGAGCTACACCGCCCGAGCATCCGCCATGGTAGGGCCTGCCCCCACGAGCGTCAAGCAACGGACCCGCCGGCAACGCCCCCGTGACGCCGGGAGCCTCGGCGACATTGGCCGCGTGAGCCGATCTTCCGCGTCCGACCCCTCTGCTATAATTCCCACCGTTCGAGCATCATCCGTCAGGGAGGTCGTATGGAGCTGGACCCGCGCTCGAAGATCGACGACGAAGAGAATCCCCATTACGCCGACGACGAAGACGACGACGAGGACGAGGACGAGCTCGAGGACGCCGCCGACGAGGACGAGATCGTCGAGGTCGACGTCGAGGAGGATGACCTCGACGAGGACGAAGACGACGACGAGGACGACGACGATGACGACGAGGATGACGACTGAGACCCCGGTCTCGGTCCCGCCGTTCTCGGACGTCGCCGCGCTCCGTCCACCTTTGCGGGCTGGCCACCACCGGGGGCGGGATCGGCCGGCGGTGGGTGGGGTGGTCACCGGATCAGACACGGCCCGCGGACCGAGGGCGGTTCCCCCACGGGCCGAGGGCCGTCCACAGGCCAGGCCACAGGCCAGGCCACAGGCCAGGAAGGTAACCCGGTGAG
>JBGQGN010000133.1:0-8596 GCA_041497395.1 Methylomirabilia bacterium | reverse complement strand
GGGACGGCGACCCGTCTCTTCGTCGACGTCGGCGGCAAGCACGCGGTCCCGCTCGCGCCGGTCGAGCTGGAGCAGGTCGCGCGCGACGCCGCCTATCGGGGCCTCGCGGACACCCTCGTTGTCTCGGGCGTCGCGACCGGCGAACCGACGCCGCTCGGGGACGTCAAACGCGTGCGCGCCGCAGTGCCCGACCGGCCCATCCTCGTCGGCTCCGGGGTCGAGCCCAAGACGGTGGCCGAGCTCCTGCGGGTCGCCGACGGCGCCATCGTCGGGACCTGGATCAAGCGCGAGGGCCGGACGACCGCGCCCGTCGACCCCGACCGCGTCGCGGCCCTCGCCCGCGCTGCCCGCGCGGACTAGAGCGACCGCGCAGTACCCTGCACGCCGTCGACAGCGGTCAGGGCGGCGACGGCCGGGGCAACAGCCAGGCGGCCAGGACTATCTCAGACGGGAACCCAGGCCGTCTGCGTGGCCTTGCGGACGGCGTCGAGGACCCGCTGGACGGCGAGGCCGTCGCGGAACGTCGCGGCCGGCGCGATGGGCGCCCCATCGAGCGTCGCCCGGACGAGATGGTCCACCAGCCGGACGAACGACAAACCCCAGAGCGAGACGTACTGCATGCCTGGCGGTGTGGGGAGCGTTTCCGGCTCGGTGAGCTCCGCCAGCGGCTCGCCGAGGCGTCCGCCCCAGAGCCGGTCCGCCTCGTCGAGGACGAGGGACCCCGCGTCGCCCCAGACCTCGACACGGGGCCCGACCGTGTGGGTGGCGACGCCGCTGAGGAGCACCGTGCCGATCGCCCCGGACCGGAACCGGAGCGAGAACGTCGAGAACTCGTCCGCGGTCACGCGGCGCCGGCCGGCTCCCTCGGGCAGGGGACGCTCCGGGACGAACGGCACGGCGGTTCCCGTGACGGCGGCGATCTCCCCGAGCCAGTAGCGCAGGAGATCCACCTGGTGCGATCCGACCGCGCCGAGGAGACCGCCGCCCTGGGCGTCGTCGTACCACCAGCCCCAGGGCTTCGTCGGATCGTGCCGGCTCGCGTTCACGGCCGTGAGGAGGACGTGGCGCGGCATGCCGATGAACCCCTCCTCGATCAGCCGCCGCGCCTTCCGGCGGTTCGGATTGAAGCGCAGCTCGTGATCGAGGGCGTGGATGCGCCGCGCCCCGTCTGCGGCCGACAGCATCTCCTCCGCCTCGCGGGCCGACATCGCCATCGGCTTCTCGCAGAGGACGTGCCGGCCCGCGTTGAGCGCGGCCAGCGCCATCGCGTGATGGAGGTGCGGCGGCGTCGTGATGCTGACGAGATCGAGGTCCGCCGCGACGAGCTTGGTCCAGTCGTCGAAGGCGTGCGGCACGCCGAGGGCGTCGGCCGCCTTCCTGGCCTTGCCCGGCGTGCCGCTCGCGACGGCGACGACCTCCGCGCGCGCGTGCGCCCGGAAGGCGGGAATCTGAACGAGCGAGCCGAAGCCGGTGCCAATCACGCCGACGCGAAGCCGCGAAGCCATCAAAGGGTCCTCCGAGTGTTGGCGGGAACTGGTTGGTCAGGTCGTTCGGAGCGCGGCCAGGATCGCCCGGCCGAAGGCATCGACGCGCCAGCGCCGGAGCCCCGGGACACCCCGCAGGCCGGCGAGGTCGATGGGCGGGTCGAGCGCCAGCGCGTCGATCAGGCGCTGGGGAAGCAGGACCCCGGGATCGAGGCCCGATCCCTCGGCCGCTTCGGTCCGCCACTTCCGGACTGCCTCCGCCCGCTGGCGACTGGCCGTGGTGACGACGGGGCGCGCCAGCCGCGGCACCCGCGGCGGCTCCGGCGGCCGCTCCGCGAGCCCCCGCGCCACGGCAGCCAGGAGATCCTCCCCGTATCGCTCGACGAGACGCGGGCTCAGCCCCGGCACCCCCACGAGCGCGGCCGGTTCGGCGGGCTGACGCTCGGCCAGCGCGATCAGCGTCTCTGGACTCAGGACCTTGAAGGGCGGCCGGTGCTCCGCTCGCGCCCACGCCTCGCGCTGGAGATAGAGGACGCGAAGCACACCCAGGCCACGCGGCGGGAGTCGCGAGGCGCCCCGGATCCGCCGGTACCCATCCTCGTCGGAGGGCCGCTCGGGGACCGGGAGGGCGGCCAGCGCTTCGCACTCCTCCTCCAGCCAGCCCTCGCGGCCGATGGCACGCAGATCGGCGAGGAGACGGTCCCGGAGCACGATGAGGTGGCGGACGTCCTCGGCGGCGTAGTGCTCCTGCGTGGGCGTCAGCGGGCGGCGGGCCCAGTCCGTCTTCTGCTGGGACCGGACCGGCTGGACGTCCAGGTACTTCAGGACCAGCCGCTCGAGGCCGAGCTCCCGCACGCCTAGGAAGCGGGCAGCCAGCATGGTGTCGGACAGGCCGGCGAAGGCGAGCCCGAACCGGCGCTTCAGGTACACCACGTCGTTGTCCCCGCTGTGGAACACCTTCACCGTGGCCGGGTCGGCGAAGAGCCGGCGCAGCGGCTCCAGGTCGAGAAGGATGAGGGTGTCCAGGAAGAACACGCGGCCCTCGGGGTCCGCGAGCTGGATCAGGCAGAGCCGCTCGGGGTAGTGGTGGAGGCTGTCGGCCTCGGTGTCGACGGCCACTGCCGGGACGCCGTGGAGCTCTCGGGCGAGCGCGGCAGCCTCGTCAGCTGTCCGGATCCAGACGGGGGTGGGCCACACGCGCTCTAGGATACCCCAGGGGGGAGGCTACGCCTGGACCGTCCCGAAGACTGGCGCGGGAGATGGCTGGGACGCGTCGGTCACCGTGAAGAGGGAACGGTGACATTTCGATTTTCACGACGCCTACTTCTGCCCTCCCCGCCGGGCGGTGGTGCCGCTCGGAGAACCGGCTACCACCCCCGAAGGTTCTCACGCGACGCGCATGGGCGCGACCCGCGGGCACCGGGGCCGTGTCGGTCCCGGGTCAGTCCTCCTCGGTCCAGCGCTCCAGGAGCCGGGCGCCCAGCGAGCGGTGGCCGAGGAAGAAGTACGTGATCATGGCCACCGACGCGAGGAGGTTTCCGATCGCCACGTTCCACCAGGGGAGCGCGCCCGCGAGAAGGGCATCGAGGGCCTGGAGGAACCCGAAGAAGAAGACCTGGAAGCAGAGAAAGATGGTGAAGAGGCCGAGCAGGATCCGCGGCTCGCGCTCGGCGGCGAGGAGGAAGGCGGCGACGGCGATCCCGAAGAAGGCGAAGACGGCGAAGTGGAAGATGGTGTACCCGACGACGACGTCCAGGCGGGGGATCAGGAGCTCGGGGTCGCGGAGCCCCTGCAGGACCGCGGCGCCGAGGAGCGCGGGCGTGTGGAGCGGCCGGAGACGGATGGCGTCGTAGAGCAGGAACCACACCGCGACGACCGAGCCCCCGAGGAGTCCGGCCATGATTCCCTCGCGAACGACGTCGACCCAGCGGCCGATCAGGCTCCGCGCGAGACCCGGGTGGCACCGGTGGAAGTAGTAGAGCATCGCAGCCGAGGCCACCAGGTTTCCCGCCAGGATCTCCCACCACGCCAGCACCCCCAGCACCGGCAGGGCCCAGAACGCGATCAGCGCGAGGAAGAAGACCTCGAAGGCCGCGAAGAAGATGAGCAGCGCCAGGACCATCGCCGGCTCGCGCTCGGCGCTCGCCACCAGGAATGCCGCGATGAGCCCCACGGCGATGAACCCGAGCCCGTGGAGGATCGTGTAGCCGACGACGGGGCCGACCGAGACGGTGACGAGGTTGGGGTCGCGAATGCCCTTCAGGATGGCCGAGCCCAGGATCGCCGGGCTCTGGAGCGGCGCGCCGCTCGCGATGTCGAAGATCAGGATGAGGAGGGCCACCGCCGCGGCGCCGATCAGGCCGGCCACGATCCCTTCGCGGACGATCCGGCCCTCAGCCGCCATGCGCCGTCGCCTCCGCCCCGACGAGGGGCGCCTGGCCGTCCTCACGGGTCTCGGGCCCCGCCCACCGGAAGAACACCACGGTGCCCGCGACCAGGTAGCCGAACATCCCGCCCACCCACATCAGGATTCCCGCCAGCTCCTGATCCGTCCGGGGCGCGAGCGGCCAGGGATGGCCGGCCGCGGCGTAGTAGGGGTAGAGCACGTCGTCGGCCAGCGTGATGGGGGCGGCGATCGCCATCATAGGGATCGTCGCAAGGAAGAGATAGAGGAGCTGGGCGGGCGGGCTCGGCCGGGGCCACTCGGGCGTCGGTCCCGCGACCGGCCACCACAGGAGGAGCCCAGTGGCCAGGAGCGTGACGTGCTCCAAGGCGTGGAACCGATCCACGCGGAGGGCGGCGTCGAACGCGGCCGGGACGTGCCAGGCGACCTGGACCGCGGAGGCGAGCGCGAGCGCCGGGAGCGGCCGGGTGAGCCACCAGCCGAGCCGCCCGACGACGGGCGCCCGCGCGATCGGCGCCAGGAGCCAGGGCGGGAGGCCCAGGAGCCACAAGAGGGGCACGACCAGGATCAGCAGGAGATGCTGGACCATGTGCGCCGAGAGCGCCGCGTGCTCGGCCCACTCGGCGAGGGGCCCGAGCACGGCGCCCGCCAGGATCGCCGTGGCGGCGACGAACGCCGTGACGCGCCCGCGAGCGGGCGGCGGCCCCCAGCCGAAGCGGCGCCGCAGCACACCGGTGGCGAGGAAGTAGCCGGCCAGGAGCGCCTCCAGGCCGAGGGCGACCTCCGGGTGCCAGTGGAAGCCGGACATGCGCATCACCCGGCGCCCGCCGGAGGCACGCCCGTGGTGCCGATGTGGCCGAAGAGCCACAGGAGCGCGACGGCGAGGCCGATCGCGATGATGAGGGGGCCGATGAACACGTACGAGAACCAGGCGTGGTCGAACCTGAGGTGCATGTAGAACATGGCGACCAGCGCGAACTTCAGCGTCGAGAGGATCAGCAGAGTCGGGACCAGGACGCGGGCGAGGGCCGGGACGTAGAAGATCCAGACCTCCATGACGGTGATCGCCAGCAGGAACGCCGCCACGACGAGGTAGGTGCGCGGACCCGCACCCGTGTGAACCGCGCCGTGACCTGCGCCGGTCTCCGCATAGTGGCCCTGAATGCTGGAGGGTTGTCCGCTCACGCCTCTCGCCTCCCTCGGCGTCACCCCGATCCTACTGGATCAGGTAGACCAGGGTGAAGATCGCGATCCACACGACGTCGACGAAGTGCCAGTAGAGCCCCGCCATGTCCACCAGCGCCTCGTCCCGGGCGGCCAGGCGGCCGCGCGTCAGGAGGTACCACAGCGCCAGCAGCCAGAGCACGCCCACGGTCACGTGGGCGCCGTGGAAGCCCACCATCACGTAGAAGGTTGCCGCGAACAGGTTCGTCGTGAGCCCGAGCCCCTCGCGGACGAAGCGGCTGAACTCGTACACCTGACCGGCCAGGAATAAGCATCCAAGGGCGGCCGTCCCGAGGAGCCAGCGACGCGCGGCCCGCACGTCCCGCGCCTGGATGGCGGCCACGCCGAGGACCATCGTGAGGCTCGACATGAGGAGGACGAACGTGCTCACGGTGATCAGGGGAATGTTGAGGATCTCGTGCGGATAGGGCCCCTGGAGGCTCCGGCCCCGGTAGACCATGTATGTCGAGATCAGTGTCCCGAAGAAGAGGCACTCCGAGCCGAGGAACACCCAGATGGCAATCTTCCGGTGGTCCAGACCGGTCGCGCCGATGTGGGGGTCCTCGTGGCGCTCGCCCGCGTGCCCGCCGTCGGCCGCGCGCACCGGGACCAGCTCGGTCGCGAAGGCCAGGACGGCGAGCACGGTCAGGAGGCCCCCGATCATCACGACGGCCAGGTGAAGCAGGGCGCCTGCGACCAGGACGATCATCGCGAGGGCCGTGAGGAGCGGCCAGTAGGACGGCGCCGGCATGTGGATCGGCCCGATCGGCGTGACGAGCGCACGGAGATCCGCGAGCCCCGGTCCACGGGCGTCGGGGTGCTTGGCGAGCCAGAGGGCGTCGCGGCGAAGAACCGTGGGGAGCGCCGCGAAGTTGTACGCGGGCGGTGGTGAGGGCAGCGCCCACTCGAGCGTTCGCGCGTCCCACGGATCCGGACCCGCCGGCGCCCCCGTCCGGAGGCTCTTGGCCACGTTCAGGAGGAACACGAGAAGCGAGATCCCCTGGATGGCCGCGCCGACGGTCGAGACCAGGTTCCAGAAGTCCCAGCCGAGACCGGGCGCGTACGTGTAGATCCGGCGGGGCATGCCCATGAGCCCGAGGAAGTGCATGGGGAAGAAGGTCAGGTTGAACCCGATCAGCATCAGCCAGAAGTGGAGCTGCCCCAGGCGGTCGTCGAGAAGCCGGCCCGTCATCTTCGGGAACCAGTAGTAGATTCCTGCGAATAGCGCCAGGATCGTGCCGCCGAAGAGCACGTAGTGGAAGTGCGCGACCACGAAGTAGGAGTCGGTCTGCTGGAGATCGACCGGCGGGGAGGCGTGCATGATGCCCGACAGACCGCCGATCGTGAACATCGCGACGAACGCCACCGCGAAGCAGAACGGCGTCCGGAAGCGGAGCGAGCCGCCCCAGAGGGTCGACAGCCAGTTGAAGATCTTGATCCCGGTCGGGATGGCGATGAGCATCGACGTGAGGGCGAAAGCCGAGTCGGCGATGGGGCCCATGCCGACGGCGAACATGTGGTGGGCCCAGACGCCGAAGCCCAGGAAGCCGATGAGGGCGGTCGCGTAGACCATCGAGGGATAGCCGAACAGGGGCTTCCGCGCGAACGCCGGCAGCACCTCGGAAACGATGCCCATCGCGGGAAGGATCAGGATGTAGACCTCGGGGTGGCCGAAGATCCAGAACAGGTGCTGCCAGAGCAGCGGCGAGCCCCCGCCGGCCGGGAGGTAGAACGGGGTCCCGAAGAAGCGGTCGAACATCAGGAAGATGAGGGCGACCGTAATTGGCGGGAAGGCGAGGAGGATGAGGACGCTCGTGACGAGGGTCGTCCAGACGAAGAGCGGCAGCCGGAGGAACGTCATCCCGGGCGCCCGCAGGTTGAGGATCGTCACCAGGAAGTTCAGCGACCCGAGGATGCTCGACGTCCCGAGGAAGAGGAGGCCGAGCAGCCAGAAGTCGGAGTGGGGCCCGACCGAGAACGGCTTCGACGTGAGCGGCGCGTAGCCGAACCAGCCTGCGTCCGGCGGCGTCCCCACGAGCCAGCTCGCGTTGAGGAAGAGCCCGCCGAGGAGGAAGACCCAGTACGAGAGCGCGTTGAGCCGCGGGAAGGCCACGTCCCGCGCGCCGATCATCAGGGGAATGACGTAGTTGAAGAAGGCGACCGACAGCGGCATCACCGCGAGGAACACCATGCTGGTGCCGTGCATGGTGAAGAGCTCGTTGTACCGCTGGGCACCCAGGAGCTGGCCGTCGGGCCGGGCCAGCTGGAGCCGGATGAGGAGGGCCTCGACCCCCGCGATCAGGAAGAAGGCGAACGCGGACGTGCCGTAGAGGATGCCGATCCGCTTGTGATCGACCGTGGTGAGCCAGAACGCGAGGCCGCGGGCCTCGGCGGCTGGCGCGGCGTGGGCCGTGACGGCGACGGACGCGGCGTGGCCGTCGGGCATGCTTACCGGAGGCTCTGGAGGTAGGCGACGAGCGCCGTGACCTCCGGGTCGGACAGCTTCTGCTCGGGCATGAGCGCCCCGGGCTTCAGCGCCGGCGCGTGCCGGACCCAGCGCCCCAGGTTCTCCGGGGTGTTCGGGAGGATGCCACCAGCGATCGTCCGGCGGGAGCCGACGTGGGTGAGGTCGGGCCCGATCCTGCCGGCCGACACCCCGCGCACCGTGTGGCACCCGACGCAGGTGCCCGTCCGGTAGACCTCCCGACCCGCGGCCGCCGGGGATCCGTCGGGTGGGGTCAGGGCGGGCTCCTTCTGCTTCGCCGCCCAGGCGGCGAACGCCTCCGGCAGGTCGACGACGGCAAGATGGCGCATGTTGGCGTGCGAGGCGCCGCAGAACTCGGCGCACTGGCCGTAGTACTCCCCCGGCGTGTCGGCGGTGAGCACGATGCGGGTCCCGCTGCCGGGGATCGCGTCGCGCTTGCCGCCGAGCTGGGGGACCCAGAAGCTGTGGATGACGTCGGCGCCGGTGATCTCGAGGCTCACCGGCCGGCCGGCGGGCAGGTGGAGGTCGCTCGCGGTGGCGAACCCGAGGTCCGGATACTGGAACTCCCACCACCACTGGTGCCCGATCACCTTCACCCGGAGCGCGTCTTTCGGAGGCGCGGCTTGCGTTCGGAAGATCGCGCCGACGGTGGGGAAGGCGATGAAGATCAGGATGACCGCCGGGATGAGGGTCCAGGCGATCTCGAGCATGGCGCTACCGCGCACCTGCCGGGGGATCGCCTTGGGGTCGCGCTCCCGAAACCGGAAGACCGCGACGAGGAGGAGGATCTGGACCACCAGGAAGATCGCCGTGTCCCACCGGAGGATCTGGACGAAGATCCGGTGCGAGGTCCAGCCGAAGTCGGATCGCGGCGTCAGCGTCGTCGCCGGCGAGTCCAGCAGGCCGCAGCCGGCCAGCGCGAAGCCGACGGCCACCACCCAGAGTCCCCGGACCCAGGTCGGCCGCGCGTGCCGGAGGGACGGTCCCGATTCCATGTGG
>JBGQGN010000132.1:0-8598 GCA_041497395.1 Methylomirabilia bacterium | reverse complement strand
GCTTGTTGCCACTCATCGTTCGACTTCCTCCTGCGCTTGGTCGCATTTGGCCTCAGAAGTTGGCGGGGAAGAAGTGGATCGTCCAGCCCGGCCCCCGCGGGTCGACCGTCAGCGTGCGGTCGAACGTCCCGACGAGCCGGCGCCCGAGCTGTGTGTCCACGAATGCCTGAGCCAGAACCCGGTGCTGACCGACGTCCAGCACGACGGGCGCCTGCATCCCCGGGCTCAAGACGAGGGGACTCGGGGATCCCGGCGGATTATCGATGAAGACCTGGATCTCCCACTGGGTCCCGTTGGTGATCACGCCCAGCGTCGGGTCGGGGGGACGACCGGGGCTTCCGGCGGGAGGCGGCGGCCCCACGGGTGGCGGCGGCGGAGGCGCCGTCACCACGGACCACTGTCCAGGCGGCGGCGGGGGAGGCGGAGGCGGCCCGCCGGCCGGAGGGGGGGGCGGCATCGGCGGCGGCGAGGCCGCCGCCGTGCGCTGCTGGATCACCTCGCCCGCCAGCGCGCCGATCAGGCCGCCGATGAGGGCGCCGAGACCCATGTTGCGCCCCACGTGGGACCCGGAGGTCGCCGCGCCGATGAGCCCGCCTCCGGCGGCCCCGATGATGGCCCCCTTCGCGGCGCCTTCGTTGCCGGCGGCGCACCCCGCGAGGAGGAGGGCCAGTAGCCCGGCGGACACCACTCGGTGCGCGACTCGGATCCGCACGCCGCACCTCCCTGGAAGCGCCGAGGGCGGCGCTTCCCGTCAGTTTACTGCCCGGGTCAGGGGCTGTCCACGAACGCGCCCCCCCACAGGGGCCGTTACCCTCCTCCGACGCACCGGTTTGACCCCGAACCGGGTCCCGATGTTCACGGGGAGGTATTCCTTGACCGGGGACCGCCCGCTGGCCTAGATTTCAAGCCTACTTGGGCCTCGCGGCCCCCCAGGGCCCGCGGCAGAGGGGGAGCGTGACGACCGCGCGATCCGACCCGCCTCGATCTGCTCTTCCCTCGCCCGCGAGCCGACCGTCGTCGGAGCCGTCCCGGGTAGGCGGCCGCTTCGTCTCGCTCCAGACGAAGTTCCTGGTCGGCACCCTCCTCGTCGTGGCCTCGGTCATGAGCGCCCTGGTCATCATCGTCGAGCACCGGCAGCGGGAGGCCATCATCCGCGAGGTGCAGAAGCGCGGGGACGCCCTGGCGCGCGACCTGGCCGCGGGGTCCACCGGGCCGCTGGTCCTCTACAACTACACGCAGCTCGAGCAGAACGTGGCGCGTGCGGCCACCGAGACCGACGTGGCCTACGCGATGATCCTCGACCGCGACGGGCGAGTCGCGGCCCACAACCACCGGCCCGAGATCGTGGGGACCCTCCTCTCCGGCGGCACCCTCGACCGCATCCTCTCCACGGACGCCACCCTGGCCCAGGAGCTCGACGGGCCAGACGGGGAAGCGCTCTACGACTTCGCGGTGCCGATCCGGGTCGACGCCCAGCGCTGGGGCACGGCCCGGGTGGGGCTCTCGCGCCGCCGGATGGAAGCGGAGATCACCGCCACACGGCGCCAGCTGGTCCTGCTGGCCGTCCTCGTCCTGGCCGGGGCGGGACTGGCCTCGGCCCTGGTCGCCCGCCGGATCGCGCGGCCCGTCCGACAGCTCGCGGCCGGCGCGGTCGCGATCTCGCGGGGTGAGCTGGTCCAGCGTGTCGAGCCGACGACGTCGGACGAGATCGGGCAGCTCGCGACCGCCTTCAACGACATGGCGCGGCAGCTCCACGAGCAGCGCTCCGCGCTTCTCGAGCAGCGGACGGCCCTCGAGGCAGCCCACGGCGAGCTCCGCCGCCGGTTCGCCGAGCTGTCCGACCTGAAGAGCTACACCGACCACATTCTCGACTCCCTGGTCAACGGGATCGTCACCCTCGGCCTCGATGGCCGCGTGGTCACCCTCAACGGCGCCGCCGAATCCCTGCTGGGATGCCCGGCCGTGGCCGCCGCCCGGGGCCGTCACGTGACGGAGGTCCTGGACCACGCCCCCGAGCTGGTGGCCATCCTGCAGGCGGCCATCCAGTGGCGCACGGGCCGTACGGTCACGGTGACGCTGCCCAGCCGGACGGGGGGGGTCACACCCGTCGAGATCACGACGGCCACGCTCAAGGGCGGCGAGGAGCAGGACCTCGGGGTCATCGTCGTCGTGCGCGATCTCACCGCCGTACGGGCGCTCGAGGCACAGCTCCGTCACGCCCAGAAGATGGAGGCGGTCGGGCGTCTCGCCGGGGGCGTCGCCCACGACTTCAACAACCTCCTGACCGTGATCACGGGGCGAAGCCAGCTTCTCCTGCTCAAGCTCCCGCCCGAGAGCCCGCTCCGCCGCGACGTCGAGCTGGTGGAGGAGACGGCGCACCGGGCCTCCGCCCTCACCCGGCAGCTCCTCGCCTTCAGCCGGAAGCAGATGGTGCAGCCGCGCGTCGTCGACCTGAACGAGGTCGTCCGCGGCATGGAGACGATGCTGAGCCGCCTCATCGGCGAGGACGTCACCCTTGCTACCCGCCTCGACCCGACGGCGGGCTGCGTCCGGGCGGATCCCGCCCAGCTCGAGCAGATGATCGTCAACCTGGCAGTCAACGCCCGCGACGCGATGCCCCTCGGCGGACGACTGACGCTTGAGACCGGCTTCGTCCGGCTCGACGAGGGGTTCGCCCGGGAGCACGTGGGCCTTCGGGCGGGTCCCCACGTGCGGCTGGTCGTCCGCGACACCGGCGTCGGGATGGACGGGCTCATCAAGGCGCATCTGTTCGAGCCCTTCTTCACGACCAAGGGCCCGGGCAAGGGAACGGGGCTCGGCCTGGCGACCGTCTACGGGATCGTGACGCAGAGCGGGGGCGCGATCCGCGTCGACAGCGAGCCCGGGCAGGGCGCCGTCTTCACGATCGACCTCCCGCGCGTCGATGCGCCGGCGGACCTCCGGGGGGACCCCGGGATCCCGGACGCCGCACCGCACGGCTCCGAGACGGTGCTCCTCGTGGAGGACGAGCCCGAGGTCCGGGGGCTAGCCCGTGACATCCTCCACCAGCAGGGCTACACGGTGCTCGAGGCGGCCGACGGCGACGAGGCCCTCCGGATCGGTCGGGAGCACGGCGGCCCGATTCACCTCCTGGTCACCGACGTCGTGATGCCGCAGATGGGGGGCCGCGAGCTCGCCGACCACCTGAAGGCGGGGCGACACGAGACCAAGGTGCTCTACGTGTCCGGCTACACGGACGACGCCATCCTCCACCAGGGTGTCTCGGAGACGGGCATGGCCTTCCTTCCGAAGCCCTTCACGGCCTCGGCCCTGGCCCACAAGGTCCGGGAAGTCCTCGACGCGGCGCCGGCCGGCGGCGCCCGCTAGAAGGCTCGCGCCCCGCGCCGGGCCCGCACGGGCTCGGCGGCCGAGCGGCGCCGCACCCCGCCAGGTCGGCTGATCAGTCGACCAGGACGGCGATCGCCGACTCGAACGCCCTGATGGTCTCCGCGACATCAGCCTCGTCGTGCATGATGGACAGGTAGAACTTCGAGGCGCCGCGGAAGACCCCGCGCTCCCGGAGGAGCCGCACGAAGCGGGCAAGCCGAGTCCGGTCCGCCTTGAGGGTCGAGCGGTAGTCGCTGATCTCCGCGTCCGTGAAGTAGACCTCGAACAGCACCCCCTCGCCCACGACGCGCGCCGGGATGCCCGCCGAGTCGCAGATGCGCTGGAGGGCCCCCTTCAGCTGGCGGCCCAGGGCGTGCATCCGCTCGTAGGTGCCGGGGCGCTTCAGGATCCGCACGGTGGCCAGCCCCGCTGCGGTGGCAATCGGATTGCCGCTGAGCGTGCCCACCTGCGGGACGAACTGGTCCCGGCTCACGCGGGTCTGGTCGAAGTGCGCCATCAGCTCCTCGCGACCGGCGACGGCAGTCAGCGGGAAGCCGCCGCCGACCGCCTTCCCGAGGGCGCAGAGATCGGGCGTGATCCCGTAGAACTCCTGGGCCCCTCCGTAGGCGAACCGAAACGACGTGACGACCTCGTCGAAGATGAGCGGGATGCCGTGGCGGGCGGTCAGCTCGCGGAGCCCGGCCAGGAACCCGGGCCGGGGGGCCAGCACGCGCTGGAAGGGCTCGACGATGACCCCGGCGAGCTCGTCGTGGTGCCGATCGACGATGGCGGCGGTCGTCTCGAGGTCGTTGAACGGCGCCACGAGCATGGTCGACGCGACGGCCTGGGGGATTCCCGCCGAGTCCGCCACCGGCGTCGGGAACTCGCCCGGCACGGGCGGGTTCATGCTCATCACGGCGTAGTCGTGCATGCCGTGGTAGCCGCCCTCGAACTTGAGGATGCGATCGCGCCGCCGGACGGCGCGCGCGAGCCGCATGGCGTAGAGCGTCGCCTCCGTCCCCGAGCTGCAGAAGCGCACCTTCTCCGCGCACGGCATCGCCTTCGAGATCTCCTCGGCGAGGAGGATGGCGTGCTCGTTGTTCGCGAAGAACGTCGAGCCAAGCTCGAGCTGCTCGCGCACGGCGGCCACCACCTCCGGGTGAGCGTGCCCGACCAGCATCGGCCCCGAGCCCAGGAGATAGTCGATGTACTCGTGGCCGCTCACGTCCCACACGCGGCTGCCCCGCCCCCGCGCGAGGACCACTTCCTCGGCGAGATTGCCGAGGGTGCCCCCGGCCAGGTACCGGCCGGCCTTCGCCACCAGCTCCATCTCGTGGGCGCTCCGCGTCCGCGCTTCCATGCCGCCTCCTCCGTGATGGCTCCTCCGGCGGGGAGGGCCTCTCGCCCGCATCGTGGGCGAGACCCGCCGGCGCGTCAACCAGTGCTAGAATTCCCGTCAACCACCTCACACCCGGGGAGACGATCGTGGTCAGGATCAACGAGCACTACCTCACGCTGAAGCCGACGTACCTCTTTTCCGAGATCGCGCGGCGGGTGAAGGCGTTCGCGGCGGCCCATCCGGACGCCCGGCTCATCCGGCTGGGCATCGGCGACGTCACGCTGCCGCTGGCGCCGGCGGTCGTGCGCGCCATGCACGAGGCCGTCGACGAGATGGCGCGGGCCGACACGTTCCGCGGCTACGGGCCGGAGACGGGGTACGAGTTCCTGACCGAGCTCATCGCGGCCCACGACTACGGGACGCGCGGCGTCCGCGTCGCGACCGACGAGATCTTCGTGAGCGACGGGGCCAAGAGCGACACCGGCAACATCCAGGAGATCTTCGCCGTCGACGCGCAGGTGGCGCTCGTCGATCCCGTGTACCCCGCGTACGTCGACACGAACGCGATGGCCGGCCGGGCGGGCACGGCGGGCCCCGACGGGCGGTACTCCCGGCTCCTCTACCTGCCCGCCACCGCCGAGAACGGCTTCCGGCCCTCCCTTCCCGATCGCCCGGTGGACCTCCTCTACCTCTGCTACCCGAACAATCCCACCGGGGCGGTGATGCCCCGCGACGTGCTGCGCACCTGGGTGGACTACGCGCGGCGGCACGGCGCCGTCATCCTCTATGACGCCGCCTACGAGGCGTACATCCGCGACCCGGACGTGCCGCTCTCGATCTACGAGATCGAGGGCGCCCGGGAGTGCGCCATCGAGTTCCGGAGCTTCTCGAAGACCGCCGGGTTCACGGGCACGCGCTGCGCGTTCACCGTCGTCCCCAAGGAGCTCCAGGGTCGCACCGCCAGCGGACAGCCGTCGAGTCTTCACGCGCTCTGGTTCCGGCGGCAGTCGACCAAGTTCAACGGCGTCCCGTACGTCGTCCAGCGCGGCGCCGCCGCCAGCTACACCGACGAGGGGCGGAAAGAGGTGCGGGCCGCCGTCGACTTCTACATGGAGAACGCGCGGATCGTCCGCGACGGGCTGCGGGGGGCGGGGTTCCACGTCTACGGGGGGGAGAACGCCCCTTACATCTGGGTCAAGACGCCGCCCGGCCTCGGCTCCTGGGATCTCTTCGACCGGCTGCTCACGGAGGCCCACGTCGTCGGGACCCCGGGCGTCGGCTTCGGGCCGAGCGGCGAGGGGTACTTCCGGTTCACCGCCTTCGGCCGCCGCGACCAGACGGAGGAAGCGGTCGAGCGGATCCGCACGCGGCTCCGGCGGTAGGCGGCGGGCCGGGGCGCCCGCGGGGTCCGGCCCGGCCACACGAGCGATGGCCGTCCAGGCGCTGACCTTCGACACCTACGGCACCGTCGTCGACTGGCGGGACAGCGTTCTCGCCCAGCTCGTCGAGTTCGGCTCCGCGCGTGGCCTCGACGTCGACTGGACGCGGCTCCTCACGGAGTGGAAGGCCGGCTATCGGCCGGGCATGGACCGCGTCAACTCCGGCGAGTGGCCGTGGACCACGGTCGAGACGATCTACCGGCGGCGGCTCGAGGAGCTCCTCCCGCGCCACGGCATCGAGAGCCTCGGCGAGACCGATCTCACCCGCCTCACCCGGGCGTGGTGGCGACTCCATCCCTGGCCCGACGCCGTCCCGGGACTCCGGCGCCTCCGCACGCGGTTCATCCTCTCCCCGCTCTCGAACGGGAGCTTCGCCGGGATGGTGCACCTGGCGCGGTTCGCGGGGCTCCCGTGGGACTGCATCATCACCGCCGAGAACGCCCGCTGCTACAAGCCGCGGCCCGAGGTCTACCGCACGGCCGCCGCGCTCCTCGGCCTCCGCCCGGACGAGGTCATGATGGTCGCGGCCCACAACTACGATCTCGACGCGGCGCGCGTGTGCGGGCTCCGCACGGCGTTCGTCCCGCGCCCGGCCGAGCACGGCCCGGGGCAGACGTCGGATCTCGCGCCCGAGGCCGACTGGGACGTCGTGGCCGCCGATTTCCTCGACCTCGCCCGCCAGCTCGACGCCTGACCTCGGCTGGCGCCGGGCGCGACGCTCTGCTAGCGTGACGCCCATGCGCGACCTCACCCGAGCGGCGGCCTACGGCGGGGAGAGCTGGTCCCCCCGCACGGCGCCGCTCCGCGACGAGATCGGCGGGCTCTGGGCGCGCTGCGGGCTTCGCGACGAGTGGGGGCCGCTCCGGGCCGTGCTCCTCCACCGCCCGGGCGCCGAGCTCGCCGTCCCGGACCCCGACGCCGCGCAGCTCCTCGCCCCGGTCGATCCGGCCCGCGCCGCGGCGGAGCATGACGCGCTCGCGCAAGCCTACCGGGAGGAGGGCGTCCTGGTCCGCGCCGTCGAGCCGGCAAGCGCGCCGACGCCGAACCTCATGTTCTGCGCGGACCTGTTCCTCATGACGCCGGAGGGAGCGATCCTCGGGCGGCCGGCGTCGACCGTGCGCGCCGGCGAGGAGATCTCGATCGCGCGGCGGCTTGCCGACCTCGGGATTCCGATCGTGCGGACGGTGCGGGGCCGGGGGACGTTCGAGGGCGCCGACGCGATGTGGCTGGACGCGACCACGGTCCTTCTCGGCCGTGGCCTCCGGACGAACGCGGAAGGCGTCGCCCAGGTGACCGCGACGCTCGGCGAGATGGGCATCGAGGCCATCCCGGTCGACCTGCCGTGGGGCACGATGCACCTCATGGGCATGCTGCGGATCGCCGACCGCGACCTCGCCGTCGCGTGGCCCGGCCGCCTGGCCGCCAGAGCCGTCGAGGCCCTCCGCAGCCGGGGCTACCGCGTGCTCTTCCTGCCGGAAGGGCCAGCGGCCGAGCGGAACACGGCGCTGAACTTCGTCACGCTCGCGCCGGGGCGCATCCTGATGGCCGAGGGGTACCCGATCTTCGAGCGGTTCTTCGAGAAGGCCGGCCTCGCGTGCCGCACGACGCCCGTCGCCGAGTTGCGCCTGGCGGCGGGCGGCATCGGCTGCCTCACGGGGATCCTCGAGCGCGCCCCCGGCGCCTGAGGGCGTGGCCCGAGACCCCGCGTGACGACGCCACGGCTCGTCCTCTCGGTCGTCCTGACCCTCGGGCTGCTCGGCGCACCGCCCGCCGGCGCGCAGCAGTCGCCCACGATCCCCCGTGTCGGCTTTCTCGCCGCCTCCGCCCCCTCGCCGCTCGGCGAGGCGTTCCGCCGCGGCCTGCGCGATCTCGGGTACGTGGAGGATCGGAACGTCGTCATCTATTCTCGATGGGCCGAGGGGCGATTTGACCGACTGCCCGATCTCGCGGCCGAGCTCGTGAGCCTCAACGCGGACGTCATCGTCGCCCTGGTGACCCAGGCGTCCCTGGCCGCCAGGAATGTCGCGGGGACGACGCCCATCGTCATGGTGGGCGTGGGCGATCCGGTCGGGGCCGGTCTCGTCGACAGCCTCGCGCGGCCGGGCCGGAACGTCACCGGCACGTCCTCCATGGCCGCCGACACGGCCGGCAAGTCGCTGCAGCTCCTCATGGACGTCGCCCCTCGGGTCTCCCGCGTGGCGGTTCTCTGGAACCCGGCCAATCCGGTCTTCCAGGCCCAGTTGCTGAGAGAGACGGAGGCCGCGGCGCTGGCGCTCGGCGTGCAGCTCCAGCTCGTCGAGGTGCGGAATCCCAACGAGCTCGACCGTGCCTTCGCGGCCATGACCCGGCAGCGCGCGGGCGCCCTCCTCGTCCTCCCCGATCCGATGTTCACTTTTCACCGCCAGCGAATCATCGAGCTTGCAGCCAGGGGCCGGCTGCCCGCAATGTACGGGC
>JBGQGN010000131.1:0-8620 GCA_041497395.1 Methylomirabilia bacterium | reverse complement strand
AGCCCCGGGAGGGCGAGGCGGCTCACCTCGACCAGCGTGCTCGCCGGCCGGTTCGCGCCGAAGTACGCCTGGCGCACCTCATTGACCCGCGGCCGGTCGTCGACATTCGCCAGGTAGACCGTGACCTTGACGACGTCGTCGAGGGTCGCGCCGCCCGCCGCGAGAACTCGCCGGACGTTCTCGAGCACCTGCCGGGTCTGGGCGACGACATCGCCCGGCCCCACCAGGCGACCGTCCCCATCGAGGGCCACCTGGCCGGAGACGTAGATCGTGTCCCCGACCTTGACGCCGTTCGAGTAGTGACTGATCGGGGCGGGGAGCCCGGCGGGGTTCAGGAGCGTGTGACCGGGCATGGCGTCGGCCGCCTACGGCAGGAGCTGCGCGACCGCGCGCTGGGCCATCGTCAGGACCGGGCCGGGCCAGAGGCCCAGCTGGAGCGTGACCCAGGCCGACATCAGGAGGGCGATCGACGCCGCCGGGGTCACGAGGGCCGTGGTCGGCGCCCCCTCCGGCTCGCGCATGTACATGTAGACGATGAGCCGGAGGTAGTAGTAGGCCGCCACGACCGAGTTCAGGACCGCGATCACTGCGAGCCCGACGAGCCCCCGCTGGATGGCCGCACTGAACAGGTAGAACTTCCCGACGAACCCGGCCGTCGGGGGCATCCCGATCAGGGCCAGCAGGAACACCGTGAGCCCGAACGCCAGAATCGGGTGCCGCGCGGCCAGGCCGCCGTAGGCGGCGAGGTCGACGGCCTCCTCCCCGTCGCGCTCGAGGAGCAGGATGGTGCCGAAGGCGCCCACCGACGCGACGGCGTAGACGCCCAGGTAGAAGAGCACCGCCGGTGCCCCGGGGTAGAGGCCCGCGGCGAGCCCGACGAGCATGTAGCCGACGTGGGCGATCGACGAGTAGGCCAGGAGGCGCTTGACGTTCGACTGGACCAGCGCCACCACGTTGCCCACCGTCATCGTGAGCGCGGCGAGAAGCCAGAGCGCCATCACCCAGTCCGCCTGGAGCACGCGCATGGCGATCAGGACGCGGAGGAGCGCCCCGAAGGCCGCAGCCTTCGAGCCGGTGGCGATGAGCGCCGCCACGGCGGTCGGCGCACCCTGGTAGACGTCGGGCGCCCACTGGTGGAAGGGCACGGCCGAGGTCTTGAACCCGAACCCGACGAGGAGGAGCGCCAGGCCCGCGAGGACCATCGGGTCCCGGGCCGCGCCCGGCGCCGCCAGCGCCACGCCGAGACGCCCGAGGTTGGTCGTGCCCGTCGCGCCGTAGAGGAGCGCGATCCCGTACAGGAAGAAGCCGCTCGCGAAGGCGCCGAGCAGGAAGTACTTCAGCGCGGCCTCGTTGCCCTCGGGCCGGGTCCGGAAGGTGCCGGCAAGAACGTAGAGGGACAGGGACATGAGCTCGAGGGCGAGGAAGATGACGAGGAGGTCCGTCCCGGCCACCATCAGCATCATGCCGACGGTGGCGAAGAGGATCAGCGCGTAATACTCGCCGGGCTCCACGCCGAGGCGCGGCAGATACCCGACCGAGAGGAGCAGCACCATGACGGTCGCCCCGCCAATGACCACGTTCAGGAAGAGCGCGAAGCCGTCCACGACCAGCATCCCCTGGAAGCTGGTCGCGGGCCCGCCCCAGAGGAGGAGCGACACCACCACGGCGCCGGCCGCCCCGAGCACGCCGGTGGCCGCGAGAACACCCGGCCGGGCTCCCCGGGGCGTCGCGTCGAGGAGCAGGCAGGCGAAGCACGCGACGGTCACGATGAGGACCGGATAGAGGGCCGGCCAGTCGAGGGTCGGGAGTCCCGCCGTCACCGCGGCGCCGTCTCCCCGGGCGCCCGCCACGCCGTCGACGCGGGCGCCCGCTTGTCGCGCACGACCTGGAGCAGCTCGGCCACCGCCGTCTCCGTCACGGCCGTGAAGGGCTTCGGGTAGATCCCGATCCACACGATCAGGACGAGGATCGGGACGAGTGTCCAGATCTCCCGCGCGTTGAGATCGGGCAGCCGTCGGTTCTCTTCGTGGCGCACCTCCCCGAAGACCACGCGCTGGTACATCCACAGGAGGTACACGGCGGCGAAGACGATCCCGGCGGTCCCGAGGACCGCCGCCGGACGACTCCACTGGAACGCCCCCACCAGGATCAGGAACTCGCCCACGAAGCCGTTGAGGCCCGGGAGCCCGATGGAGGAGAGCGTCACCACCAAGAGGATGACCGAGAACACGGGGACGACGGACCAGAGCCCCCCGAAGTCGGCGATCAGGCGCGAATGCCGCCGCTCGTAGAGCATGCCGATCAGGAGAAAGAGCGCGCCGGTCGAGAGCCCGTGGTTGACCATCTGGAGGATACCGCCCACCAGCCCCTGGGGCGTGAAGGTGAAGAGTCCGAGCATCACGAAGCCGAGGTGGCTCACGGACGAGTAGGCGATGAGCTTCTTCATGTCGGCCTGGACGGTCGACACCCACGCACCGTAGAGAATGCCCGCCAGGGCCAGCACCACGATCACGGGCGCCAAGCGCACGGCCGCGTCGGGGAAGAGCGGCAGGCCGAAGCGGAGGAATCCGTAGGTGCCCATCTTGAGGAGCACGCCCGCCAGGATCACGCTGCCCGCCGTGGGCGCCTCGACGTGGGCGTCGGGGAGCCAGGTGTGGAACGGGACCATGGGCACCTTGATCGCGAAGGCGAGCGCGAAGGCCAGGAAGAGCGGCACCTGGAGCCGCGGGTCGAGGCGGAGCTGCATCACGGCGGCGTAGTCGAACGACGCGGCGCGGGCGTCCTGAAGGAAGTAAAGCGTCAGGATGGCCAGGAACATGAGCGCGGACCCGGCCATCGTGTAGAGGATGAACTTCACCGCCGCGTAGACGCGGCGGGGCCCGCCCCAGACCCCGATGATCAAGTACATCGGGACCAGCATCGCCTCCCAGAAGACGAAGAAGAGAAAAAGGTCGAGCGCCACGAAGACGCCGAGCATCCCCGTCTCGAGGAGGCACATGGCGACCAGGAACTCCTTCACGCGCGTCGTGATCTGCGTCCAGGCGGACAGGAGGCAGAGCGGCGTGAGGAGGGTCGTCAAGAGCACGAGGAGCAGGCTGATGCCGTCCACCCCGAGGTGGTAGCTGATCCCGGCCCCGGGAATCCACGCCCGCTGCTCGACGAACTGCATGCCGGGCCGGGCGCGGTCGAAGCCGATCCAGAGAAGGCCGGAGACCAGGAACGTGACCGTGGTGACGGCGAGCGCGACCTGCCGCAGCCGACGGGTGTCCCGACGATCCAGGAGGAGGAGGGCGGCCGCCCCGAGCGTCGGCAGCCACACGAGCGTGCTCAGCAGCACGGCGGCCTCATCCGGATCCCCCCGGACCCCCTCCCACCCCGGGGAAGGCGCATGCGCGTCCCCCGCGCTAGGTGCATCACGAGGGTCCTCGCCATCATCGTGGCCAGAGGAACCAGCCCAGGAGCGCCACGACGCCCACCAGCATCGAGAGCGCGTAGTTCATCACGAACCCGGTCTGGTAGCGCCGGAGCCGCCCCGCCGCCTGCTCGACCACGGCCGCGACGCCGTTGACCGCGCCGTCGATCACGCCCACGTCGACCGCCTCGGCGCACCACCGCGAGAGCGCGAGGATCGGCCGGACGATCGTCCGGTCGTAGAGCTCGTCGACGTAGTACTTGTGGAGGAGGAGGCGATGGACCCCGTTCTGGGGCACGCCGACCTTCGCGAGATCCGCCCGCCCGCGGACGTACATCGCCCAGGCGGCCAGGAGCCCGGCCAGGGCGGCCGCGACCGACACCGCCATCAGCGCCCAGGCGGGACCCCGGTGGCCGCCCGCCGCCTCGTGGCCTCCGGCCAGCACGGGCGCGAGGAAGCGCCCGATCGCTGACCCGTGCTCTCCGGGCAATCCCCACACCCCCGCCCCCGCGGCGAGCACCGCGAGGATGGCGAGGGGGATCGTCATGACCGCCGGCGACTCGTGCGCGTGGTGCGCCACGTCGTGGTCGACGCGGGACCGGCCCAGGAAGGCGAGGAAGACGAGCCGCCACATGTAGAAGGCCGTCAGCGCCGAGCCCACCAGCCCGAGGGCGAAGATCGCGGGCTTCCCGGCGAAGAACGCGCCCGCGAGGATCTCGTCCTTCGAAAAGAAGCCCGAGAACGGCGGGAGGCCCGAGATCGCCACGGTGGCGATCAGCATGGTGTACCAGGTGACCGGGAGCGTCCGCGCGAGACCGCCCATCTTCCGGAGGTCCTGCTCGCCCGAGAGCGCGTGGATGACCGACCCGGCCCCGAGGAACAGGAGCGCCTTGAAGAACGCGTGGGTCACCAGATGGTAGACCCCCGCCGCGTACGCTCCCACGCCGACGCCGACGAACATGTAGCCCAGCTGGCTCACCGTCGAGTAGGCCAGCACGCGCTTGATGTCGGTCTGGACGAGCCCGATCGTGGCGGCGAAGACCGCGGTCAGCACCCCGACCCAGGCGACCACGTCGAGGGCGACGCCCGACCGCTCGAAGAGCGCGTGGGCGCGCGCCACGAGATAGACGCCGGCGGTCACCATGGTCGCCGCGTGGATCAGGGCCGAGACTGGCGTCGGACCCTCCATGGCGTCCGGGAGCCACGTGTGAAGCGGCAGCTGCGCCGACTTCCCGCACGCCCCCAGGAAGAGGAGAAGGCTGATGGCGGTGGCCGTCCCGACGGCCAGGGTCGGCGCCTTCGCGAACACCTCTCCGTACTCGAGTGTCCCCACCGTCGTCCAGAGCAGCATGATGCCGAGGGCGAACCCGCAGTCGCCGACCCGGTTGACGATGAACGCCTTCTTCCCGGCGTTCGCGGCGGACTCCCGCGTGTACCAGAACCCGATCAAGAGGTAGCTGCAGAGCCCGACCGCCTCCCAGAAGACATAGAGGAGGAGGAAGTTCCCGGCCAGCACCAGCATGATCATCGAGAAGACGAAGAGATTCAGGTAGGTGAAGAAGCGCGGGTAGTCGGGGTCCTCGTGCATGTAGCCGATCGAGTAGACGTGGATGAGGAACCCGACGCCGGTCACGACCAGCAGCATCACGGCCGAGAGCTGGTCGAGCTGGAGCGTCACCGGAGCGCGGAAGGTCCCGGCGACGATCCAGTCGAAGAGCGTGCCCGTGAAGGTCTCGTGCCCCCGCCAGACCCGGAGGAAGGCGAGCAGCGCCACGGCGAAGGCCAGGCCGACGGCGGGGACCGCCACCCAGTGCGCCCGGCGCCCGAGACGGCGTCCGAAGGCGAGGTTGAGGAGAGCGCCCGCGAGCGGCAGCGCGGGGATCGGCCAGACGAGATGGATCATCCGTGTGCGGCCATGGAGTGCGGACGCAGCGCGGCCCGGGGCGCGCCCCGGGCCGTCACGACGTGCGCCCTTACCCTAGCGGAGCCCCCCGGGGGTGTCAAGGCACGCAGCCCCCGCGCAGCCCGGGAAGGGTCCTAGCGACCACGCGGCGCACGGCAGCCCCGAGTCTCCGGTCTCGCGCCGTCAAGTCGGCTCCCAGTAGCGCGCTCGCGCGGGGATGATCCAGCGGATCCCGCCGCGTGGATCCGAAACATCACCAGCGTACCGGGGAATCAGGTGGAGGTGCGCGTGGCCGACCGTCTGGCCGGCGGCGTCGCCCACGTTCACGCCGAGGTTGTAGCCGTCAGGCCGGAAGCGGGTCTCGATCACCTGGCGGACGGGATCCACGAGCGCCCACACGGCGGTACGCTCGATCTCGGTCAGGGCGAGGAAGTCCGGCTCGTGGCGGCGCGGGACGATCAGGACGTGGCCAGGGCTCAGGGGAAAGGCGTCGAAGAATGCGGCGGCACGCTCGTTGACCGCAAGAACCTCGGCAGAAGCGATCCGCTGGCAGAATGCGCAGGCCATCGACCCTCCGCCGGAAGGATACACCGCCAGCTTGGCTCTCCAGGGGGTGGGGCGAGGTGGCCGCTGGGCCCGACCTGATCTTGACGCCGACCGATGCTCCGAGCGTATAGTTAGGGGCACAGGCGATGGGGTTCGCCTCCTGAACCGCCGCCCCCCGGCGGCTGATAACTCCTACTGGGCAGATCCCGGTGGGAGTTTTTTATTCCCCCGTCGGGCATGGAGGTCGGCATGGGCAACGTCTGGAGCCTGGCGGCGCTCTGGATCGGGCTCGCCCTGGTCGCGACCCTCCTCGCGATCTGGTTCCGGGTCTCGACCGCGCTGTCCGAGATCGTGGTGGGAACCGTGGCTCAGCTCATCATCGGGGTGCTGGGCGGGGCGAGCCTCGGGGGCCAGACGGCCTGGATCACATTCTTGGCCGGGACCGGCGCCATCGTGCTCACCTTCCTCGCCGGGGCGGAGCTCGACCCGGCCATCTTCCGCACCAAGTGGAAGGAGGCGACAGTCGTCGGGCTCGCGGGGTTCTTCGCCCCGTTCCTCGGGGTCGCGGCCATTGCCCACTACGTCCTCGGCTGGCCCGTGATGCAATCTTGGTTGGCCGGGGTGGCTCTCTCCACGACCTCCGTGGCCGTCGTCTACGCGGTCATGCTCGAGCTCGGCTTCAACGTGACCGAGTACGGCAAGGCGATCCTGGCCGCGTGCTTCGTCAACGACCTCGGCACGGTCATCGCGCTCGGGTTGATCTTCGCACCGTTCACGTGGCGGACGGTCGTCTTCGTGGTCGTGTGCGCGGTGGTTTTCTCGGGGCTGCCCTGGATCACGCCCCGTTTCTTCCGCCGGTACGGCGGCCGCGTGTCGGAGCTCGAGGCGAAGTTCATCCTGCTGGCGCTCTTCGGGATGGGCGGCCTCGCTCTGTGGGCGGACAGCGAACCGGTGCTCCCCGCCTACGTGATCGGCATGGTGCTGGCGGGAACGGTCGGGAAAGACCACTCCTTGGTTCGGCGGCTCCGTACGGTGACGTTCGGACTCCTCACACCCTTCTACTTCATTCGCGCCGGGTCGTTTGTTTCCATTCCGGCGCTGGTGGCGGCCCCGTCCATTCTCATCGTGCTCTTTTTCGCCAAGATGGTCACCAAGATCGCCGGCGTGTTTCCCTCGGTGCGGTTCTTTGGCTATAGACGCCAGGCCGATGTGTACTACACGCTCATGATGTCGACCGGCCTCACGTTCGGGACCATCTCGGCCCTGTTCGGACTGAGTCACGGAATCATCACCGAGGCCGAGTATTCCCATCTGGTCGCAGCCGTGATCGGGAGCGCCGTCATCCCGACGCTGATTGCCAATGCCCTTTTCATGCCCCGGCATCTCCTGCCTGAGCCCGCGACGGCGGTCGAGGCGGTATCCGACGGCGCGCCCGCGGTCCGCGGGACGACGTGACGGCTAGGGCTGCCCCGCGCCGGATCGCGGCGCGGCGCCATCCTGTAAGGGGCTCCCAGATTCCTTTGACTACACCGGGACCGAGCGGCGTGGGTCGATGCGCCTGAGACTCGATCGCTTCCCGGGGGTCTCGCACTTGAGCCCCAAGCAGTACGCCGCCATCGTGGGTACCTTCTGTCGCTGGGTGGGGCTCGGCGCGGTCTCCGGGCTCCTGGCCGGTCCGCCGGCGGCGGTCTTTCTCGTGGCCTTGCGATGGGCGTCGGGGATCCATGACCGATGGCCGCACCTGCTGTGGCTCCTGCCCGTCGCCGGCATTGTCGTGTGGTGGCTCTACGCCCGCTTCGCCGGTCCCGCTGAACGGGGCAACAACCTGCTGATCGAAGAGGTCCACCTGAACCGGAGCGAGATTCCCCTGCAGATGATCCCGCTCGCGTTTCTCTCGCCGGTTGTCACCCTGCTGTTCGGCGGGTCGATCGCGAGCGTCGGCGCGGCGGTGCAGATGGGGGGCGCCCTCTCAGACTGGCTCGCGCGCACGCTGCGCCTCTCCAAGCCGGAGCGGCGGATCCTGCTCATGGCGGGGTTGAGCGGGGGATTTGGCTCCGTCATCGGCACGCCGGCGGCGGGCGCGGTGTTCGGGATGGAAGTACAGAGCGTCGGCCGGATTCGCTACGAGGGCATCGTGCCCTGCCTCGTGTCCTCGCTCGTCGCGTACGAGATCGTCCGCCTGCTCGGCGCCTACGGCGAGGCCTATCCGCGGCTCGAGCTGCATGCAGCCGATCCGCTCCTCGTGGCGAAGGTGGCGGTGGCCGGTGCCGCATTTGGCGTGTGTAGCGCCGTGTTCATCGAGTTCACGCACGCGGTCAGCACCTTCCTCAGCCGTGTGGCGGGCCCGCGGGGCTGGCTGAAGCCGTTCATGGGCGGATGCGCGATCGCCGTGCTGGTGGTCCTCGTGGGGACGAGCGCCTACGTGGGCCTGAGCCAACCGTTGCTGGCGGCGGCGCTGGCCGGCGTCGGCGTCCCGCTGCTCGCCTTCTTGTGGAAGCTCGTGTTCACCGGGCTGACCGTGGGGTCAGGCTTCAAGGGCGGCGAGATCACACCGCTCTTCATCATCGGGGCCACGCTGGGCTCTACGCTCGCGCCGGCGCTTGGGGTGCCGCCCGCGCTGCGGGCCAGCGTGGGATTCGCAGCGGTCTTCGCCGGGGCGTCGAACACGCCGATCGCGTCGGCCCTCATGGGGATGGAGCTGTTCGGGAGCGGCGGGTTCCTCCTCATGCTCGTGGGGACGGTGGTGAGCTACATCTTCT
>JBGQGN010000130.1:0-8643 GCA_041497395.1 Methylomirabilia bacterium | reverse complement strand
CCCGCTCACGAAGCTCGAGTAGGGCAGGCCCAGGGCCCGGCAGGCGGCGTTGATGCGCAGGATCCAGAGCGACCGGAAGTCCCGCTTCTTCGCCCGGCGGTCTCGGTGGGCAAAGGCCAGGGCCCGGAGCACGGTCTCGGCAGCGGTCCGATACAGCCGGCGCCGGCCGCCCCAGTAGCCCTTGGCCTGCTTGAGGACCTTCTTCCGTCGCTGGCGGGTCTTCGGCCCGCCCTTGGCACGCGGCATGGCTCGTTGCTCCTTCTCGCCTCACTTGAGCCCGGGGGGAGGCCACCCATCTGTCACCCGACCCAGGCTCGCCGGCTCAAGCAGGCGGCTGGGTCGCAGGACTCCGGCGGTCGTGACCCGCCGGGGCAACCGGTGAGCATCAGCCCCCCTCCGCGGGGCGGCTGGGCGGTGCGAAGACCGCCAGGGACCGGGCACGGCTCGTGGACGAGCCTCCCGGCCGACAAAGTGTACCACGCAGGATGGCGGGGATCGGCGCTCGATCCGATCTCGCGCCGCGCCTGCGATCTACAGGTACGGAACGAGACGCCGGATACGCTTCTCGTCCGCCGGCGCGATCAACGTCGCCTTGCGGAGCTGGCGCTTTCGCTTGGAGGATTTCCACTCGAGGAGGTGCTTCTTCCACCCCTTGGCGCGCACCAGCTTCCCGGTGCCGGTGGCCCGGATCCGCTTGGCAGCGCTCCGCTTCGTCTTGATCTTCGGCATGGCGTCCCCGCCTCTCCCTGCGGCCGAGCCTAGCGCTGCTTCGGGGTCAGGATCATGACCATGTTCCGCCCCTCCAGCCGCGCGTGGCTCTCGATCGTGGCGATGTCCAGCAAGTCCTGGGACATGCGGTCCAGCAACCGGCGGCCGATCTCCGTGTGGACCATCTCGCGGCCACGGAATCGGATCGTGACCTTGGCCTTGTTCCCGTCCTCGATAAACCGGCGGACGTGCCGCGCCTTGAACTGGAAATCGTGCTCGTCCGTCTTCGGCCCCATCTTGACTTCCTTGACCTGGATGACCGTCTGCTTCTTGCGGGCATCCTTCGCGCGCCGGCTCTGCTGATACTTGAACTTCCCGAAGTCCATGATCCGGCAGACCGGCGGCGCCGCCTCCGGCGCGACTTCGACCAGGTCGAGCTCGCGCTCCAGTGCGATCCGGAGCGCCTCGGCGATCGCGAGGATGCCGAGCTGCTCGCCCTCCGCGGAAACGACCCTGACTTCCCGGGCCCGAATGCCCTCGTTGATCCTGAGGTCCCGCTGCAGTGTGGAGATGCGCCTTACCCCCGTTCCGGCCCGATGCGTGAAGTCGCGGCCCGGGTCCGGATCTCGGCCGTGACCTCGGCGAGAAACCGGTCGACGGGCATCGCCCCGACGTCCTCGCCGCCTCTCTTGCGAACGCTCGCGGTGCCCTCGCGGGCCTCGCGCTCACCCACGACCAGCACGTACGGCACCTTCTGGACCTGCGCCTCGCGCACCTTGTACCCGAGCTTCTCCGAGCGGTCGTCGAGCTCGGCCCGCGCGCCGGCGTCGAGCAGGCGCCGGTGAACCGCCCCCGCGTACTCCGCGTGCTTGACCGAGACCGGGAGGACCCGCGCCTGGACCGGCGCGAGCCACGCCGGGAAGGCGCCCGCGAAGTGCTCGATCAGGATCCCGATGAAACGCTCGAAGGAGCCGAGGATCGCGCGGTGGATCGCCACGGGACGCTTGGGCCGCCCGTCCGAGTCGACGTACTCCAGCTGGAAGCGCTCCGGCAGCATCGTCAGGTCGGCCTGGACGGTGGCCATCTGCCAGTCCCGCCCGAGGATGTCCTCGATGTGGATGTCGATCTTCGGCCCGTAGAAGGCGCCGTCCCCGGGCTTGAGGGTGAACGGCAGCCCGTTCGCCCGAAGCGCCTCCTCGAGAGCCCGCTCGGCCTGATCCCACTGCTCCGCCTGGCCGAGGTACTTCTCCGGCCGCGTAGCCAGGCGGAAGCGTGGCTCGAGCCCAAATGTCCGGTAGAACACCTGCACCAGCTCGAGCACGCCGGTGATCTCGGCCTGGAGCTGATCCGGTCGGCAGTAGATGTGGGCGTCGTCCATCGTGATCTGCCGGACGCGGAACAGGCCCGTCAGCGTGCCCGAGCGCTCGTTTCGGTGGAGCCGCCCCATCTCCGAGAAGCGGAGCGGCAGGTCACGGTACGAGCGGAGCGCGTGCCGGTAGGCGAACGTCGACTCGGGGCAGTTCATGGGCTTGAGGCTGAAGATCTGCTCCTCGGCCTCCACCTTGAACATGTTCTCCGAGTAGTGCTCCCAGTGACCCGACTGCTCCCAGAGACGCTTGTTCACGAGGATCGGCGTCGAGATCTCCTGGTAGCCCCGCGCGTCCTGGAGCTCCCGCGCGTACCGCTCGAGCTCGCGGAACACGACCATGCCCTTGGGAAGCCAGAAGGGCGCCCCCGGACACACGTCGTGGAACATGAAAAGGTCGAGCTCGCGGCCGACCTTCCGGTGGTCGCGCCGCTTCGCCTCCTCGATGCTCCAGACGTAGTGGTCGAGCTCCTCCTGGGTGAACCAGGCCGTCCCGTAGATGCGCTGGAGCATGGGCCGGTGCTCGTCGCCCCGCCAGTAGGCCCCCGAGGAGGACAGGAGCTTGAACGCCTGGATGTGGCCGGTCGCGGGCACGTGGGGACCGCGGCAGAGGTCGACGAAATCCCCCTGCCGGTAGAAGGATACCCGCGTCACGTCGGCCGGCAGCGCCTCGAGAATCTCGACCTTGAACGGCTCATCGCGCTCGCGGTAGTAGCGGATCGCGTCCGCCCGCGACCGCTCCTCGCGCACGATCGGGTAGTCCGCCTTCGCGAGATCGCGCATGCGCTCCTCGAGGCGGGCGAGATCCTCCTCGGTGAAGGGCACGCCACGGTGGAAGTCGTAGTAGAAGCCGCTCTCGATGGGAGGTCCGATGGCGAGCTTGACCCCCGGGAACAGCTGCGTCACCGCCTGGGCCAGCAGGTGAGCCGTGGAGTGCCGGAGCGTGGGGAGGGGCTCGGGCGCACAGTCGTACTCGCCCGCCCCTGTCAGATGCGCGTGTGTCTCGTCCACCATCCCGTCCGCCGAATCTCTCCCCGGACCGCCCTGGTCCTCAAGACAAAAACATCACGAAGGTCACCCTTCGTGATGCTCTGCGAGCCGCCTCACTCGGGTCACTCACACCGTGCGTCAGAACACCCCTCGCGCGATGTCGTACGTGGTAGGGACGGGCGGTTTCGAACCGCCGACCTCCTGTGCGTCAGACAGGCGCTCTCCCACTGAGCTACGTCCCTGGCCTGGAGCGCAAAACAGCGTACCAACAGCACCTTTCGGCTGTCAAGCGCCATACCGTCTCAGGGGCTTGACCGGGTGATCCGCCCCTCGGTGTCCGGGGCGATCACGCCGGCGCGCTCGATGGCCTCGAGGAGGGTCTCCGCCAGGCCTGGGCCGTCCTGGGGGAACACGAGGGGCTTCGCCGTGGCCAGCATCGCGTAGCCGTCGCCGCCCTCGGCCGTATAGCTGTTGGTCGCCAGCGTGTAGCGCCGCTCGGGGTCCAGCGGCTGGCCCCCCACGAGCACCCGCACGACACGCTGGCCGGCGGGACGGGCGGGGTCGAAGACGAAGCTGAGCCCCGAGACCTGGAGAAACCCGCCGAACTCCCTCGGAAAGACGGCGACCGAGCGCTCGAGCACGTCCAGGAGGACCTTGCCGGGCACCTCCAGCATGACCAGGACGTTGAGGAAGGGCAGGAGCGCATTGACGTCCCGCTTGGTCAGGGAACCGGCCGGGAGGAGCTGGTTCCCCCGGATCCCGCCCCCGTTCATGATCGCCACGTCGGCCCGGAGCCGCGCCCGCATGACGTCGGTGACGAAGTTGCCGACGTTCGTCTCGCCCGTCCGGAGCGCGGCGTTGCGCGCGTCCAGCGGCACCCGGGTCTCGCCGATCCGCACGTCGAGCGCGTCGCTGAGTCGAGCCTGGTAGCGGGCGACCAGCGCGGCCATCGCCGGGTCCTCCGGCAGCTCGGGTGTGATCGCGATGAAGCGGTGCTGCCGAGCCAGGACCTTGCCGTCGCGGCTCGCCTGGAGGTCGATGCGCACGACGAAGACGCCGTCCGCCCCCGCCTTGGTGATCAGCGTGTCCCCGACGACGTTCTCCAGCGGGTCGTGCTCGTGGCCGCCGATGACGAGGTGGATGCCTGGCACCGCTCGCGCCATCTGCTCGTCGGCCGGCATGTCCTGGTGCGTGACCGCCACCACGACCGGGCGGCGGCCAGTTCGAAGCTCGGCCACGGCCACTCTGGCGGCGGCGATGGGATCGCGGAACTCGACTCCCGGACCCGGGCTCGACGTCTGCGGGGTATCGGCGACGGTGAGGCCGAAGAATCCCACCTGCACCCCGTCCTGCTCGACCACGTGCGTGGGGCGCGCGCCTCCGAACGGTCGGCCGGTCGCGCGATCCAACACGTTCGCCGACACCCACGCGAAGCGCGACTCGCGCATCCGCGCGAGCAGGGTCGGCGCCCCGAAATCGAACTCGTGATTCCCGAACGTGGCGACGTCGAGCCCGAGCTGATTCCACGCAGCGATCATCTGCTCGCCCCGGAGCACCGCGGACATGATGGACGGGGAGATCGTGTCCCCCGCCAGCGCGAGCATCGTGTGCGGCGACTCCGCGCGCGTCCGCGCGACCAGCGTCGCGATCCGCGCCATGCCGCCCTTCTGGCGCTCGCGATCGACGGGCTCCAGGATGTAGTGGTCGTTGAACTGGAGAAACGTGAGGCGAACCGGCGGCCGGTCAGGCTCCCGCGCGACGCAGGCGGCGAGCAGCCCGGCGACCAGGAGCGACAGGACGAAGCGGAGCGCCCCGGTCACTGAAAGCCGAAGAGTCGGAAGCCGTGCAGCGTGTAGGTGAAGTCGAGGCTGATCGGGATCATGTCCTCCCCGACGGAGATCGGGATCGGCGGGAACGGCTGCGCCTGACGGATCGCGTTTTCGATGTAGAAGTCGAGGATCCTAACCCCAGACGATTGAACGATCTCCACCGTCCGTACCAAGCCGTTCTTGTGCAGGATGAACCGGACCTCGCCCTGGCCGGATTGCCCCTTACGAGACGCCTCCGTGGGATAGGTCCACTTGTCCTCGATCCGCCGCTTGAGCTCGGCAAAGTACTCGGCGTAGCGCGGATCCGGCGTGTTCAGGGGGATGGCGATCTGGCCCTCGCTTTCCCTCCCTGATTCGCCGGCGCCCGCGCCGTCCGGCCGCGTGCCCCCTCGCCCCGATGGGCCGGGCAGAGGCGGCAGGTCCAGCTTCGGCGAAAGGAGCGAGTACTGCCGACCAGCGAACGGGGACTCAGACGGCGCCTCCGGTGGTGCGGGCGGCGCTGGACGGGCCGGCGCGGTGGCGCCGGGCGGGGGCCCCGGGGAACGAGGTGAAACCGACGGCGGCGACGGCTCGATTGGCGGCGCAGGTGCGGCGGGCGAACCGGGAGAGGGGGCCACCGACGCCGCTGGGGGCGCGGGAGCGGGCTCCGGCGGGGGCAGAGGAGCCGGCTCGGGAGCCCGAGCCACCACTGGCGGCGCGGGAGGGGCTAGGGCCGCAGGGGGCGGGGTCACGGCTGCGGGCGGGGCCGGCGTGGCTGGCGGCGGTGGCTCGGCGAGCTTGGCCACGCTTGGCGGAGCCGGGGCCGGCGGGCGCGGCGCAGGAGCGGGGCGCGCCGCCGGGAGTGTGGGCCGAGCGGCGCTTCCACGGGAGGGCGGCGTCTCGGGCCGGACGAGCGGCGGCCCCGGCTCGGCGGGGGGCAACTCCACGATGAGAGGCGCCCGGGACGGCGGGGGCGCCTGCGAAGACTCCCGCGCTAGCCAGGCGAGGATTCCCAACCCCACGACGACGTGGAGGGCCAGAGACGCCCAGACCAGGCGGGCGAAGGTTGGGCGGCGAAGACGCCGCCAGGAACGGATGAGCGAACGCCGCACACCCATGGGACTAGAGAGTATTATGCCACCGCCCTCGCGCCGACCGAACCTCCATCGCGAAGGGAGGCCATTTCCGCGCTCGTGTCCGAGCCCGGACAGCCTGCTTGACGGGCTTCGTCACTGACGATCCCCGCTCACTCGCTGACCTTTCTCGTCAGCTCCGAAGGGCGAGAATAGGCCCGATCCACGCGTGTCCCGCCTCGGGAGGCCTCGTCAGCACGGTTTCTCGCCCGTGCGGTCCGTGAACCTCGAATCTGTCGGCCCGGTATGGGACTTGCTCTCCCCCTTCCACCGGCCCGAGTTCGGTCTCGGACCGAGCAAGGAGGAGACGATGAGACAGTTACGCCCGTCGGTTCTCAGGCGGCTTGCCCCATCAGCGGCAGCGCTCGTGGTGGGAATGCTGTTCGGATCCGCGGCACCGGCCAGTGCCCAGAATGACGGTGTTCTCCATGCGTGCGTTCGCGTCGACCGTCGGGGGGAGTTCCGCGGCGAGCTACGCATCGTCGGGGCGAACCAGCGGTGCGCCCGCTCGGAGGCCCTCGTCATGCTGCCCCTCGTGGGAGCGGCCCCTGACGCCTCGGGGAGCGGCGACAGAGCTTACGAAGGGGGCGGGATCAAGGGCGTCCTCACCGAGTGCACCAAGGCGACGGCCGGGTCAATGGCCTATCTGAACGGTCACTCGTTCGTCGTGTTCATCGGCATCGGCGCCGACGCATCGGACACGGCCACCGGGGCGTTCGAGATGCATCACGTTCCGCCCGGGTCGTACGACGTCATCCTCGAAGTGCCGAACCTCGAGCCTCGCGTCGTGAAAAACGTCCCGGTGATCTCGGGGCAGATCACGAACCTGGATCCCGTCGACATCTGCTGGGTCGAATAACATCCGAGGCCTCCGCGAGAGCGCAGTCTCTTGCCGCCGTCCTCTCGCGAGGGTCCGGCGTTGAGCCCCTGACTCCGGCTTGCTGCGGAGTCGCTCGACGCGCGGATTGATCCGACCCTGAGTAGAACGCCAGTGCCGTCGCTCAGAGCGTCCGGCCGAGCGCCTCGGCAAGGGCGCGCAGCTCGCGCATCAGCCTCGCGAACTTGTCGGGCTTGAGGGACTGGGGCCCGTCCGAGAGCGCCTCCTCCGGCCGATGGTGCACCTCGATCAGGAGCCCGTCGGCCCCGCACGCGAGCCCGGCCTTGGCCATGGGCGCCACGTACTCCCAGTGCCCCGTCCCGTGGCTCGGGTCGACGACGACGGGCAGGTGCGAGAGCTTCTTGATCACCGGAACCGCATTGAGGTCGAGCGTGTAGCGCGTGGTCGTCTCGAAGGTCCGGATCCCTCGCTCGCACAGGATCACGTTCGGGTTGCCCCCCGCCAGGACGTACTCGGCCGACAGGAGGAACTCCTTGATCGTCGTCGCCATGCCCCGCTTGAGGAGCACGGGCTTCCCGCACTGCCCCACTTCCTTGAGGAGGGAGAAGTTCTGGCAGTTGCGCGCCCCGATCTGGAGCACGTCCGCGTACTCCGCCACGACCCCGACCTTGTCCGGCTCGAGGACCTCGGTGATGACGGGGAGCCCGGTCTCCTTGCGCGCCTCGGCGAGGAGCCGGAGCCCCTCCTCCTCGAGCCCCTGGAAGGCGTAGGGCGAGGTCCGCGGCTTGAAGGCCCCTCCGCGCAGGAGGTGGGCGCCGGCCGCCTTGACGCCCTCGGCCACCGTCCGCAGTTGCTCCCACGACTCGACCGAGCAGGGCCCGGCCATCACGGCCACATGCCCTCCCCCGATCGCGACGCCATCGATGCGAACCACGGTATCGGTCGCGTGCACCTCGCGGCTCGCGAGCTTGAACGGCTGGAGGATCGGCACCATGCTCTCCACGCACTCCAGCGCCTCGAGCGCCTGGAGCCGCGTCTTGAAGCGGTCGTCGCCGATCGCCCCGATCACGGTGCGCTGCTCGCCCCGGCTCACGTGCGCCCGGAGCCCGAGCGCCTCGATGCGCCGACAGACGTCCTCGATCTCCGCGTCCCCGATCCCCGGCTTCAGTACGATGATCATCTCGATTCCCTCCCGGCGGTCCGAACCCGGCGCGTGCCCGAAAAAGCAAAAGGGGCCACGAGTGGCGGGTCCGCCCGCCCGTGGCCCCTGTGTTGTCCGGTTCGCGCTACGGCATGGGGCCGCCGGGCAGACGGTAGCTAAAGTAGTAGCCAACAAACCCCGTCTGGCCCGCGTCCCGCGCCTGCATGACGGCTCGCACGATAGGGGCTGCCCGCGATCCTGTCAAGGGCTGCGGCTGCTCGTCGCCGGCAGAGGGACACTTTGCCGGCATTAATTAACCCCAATCGGCGAATAAATCAGGCCGCCAGACGGTGAGCGATCTGCCCATACAGCGTCTCGGTCGCGGGGTTTCTCGTCAGGCGGAGCACGTTCCGGCCTCCGAGCCGGCTCAGGCGCCCGGCTCGCGCGATGAGAAGAAACCGGAGCGTGCGCATGCTGCGGAAGAGGTACGCGTAGGTGCGCTTCCGGGACCGGGGCTTCGGCTCGGCCAGGGTCTCCAGTTGGAAGCTCCGGATCAGGTTGTGGGCGAGGATGCTCAGTTGCTGCCAGGCGCTGTTGGCCGCGTAGTGCTTCGTCGGAACCACGTCGAGGGCGAACTCGCCCTTGAGCTCGGCGAAGGT
>JBGQGN010000129.1:0-8661 GCA_041497395.1 Methylomirabilia bacterium | reverse complement strand
TTCAGCGCCTCACCCGGCGTCGAGGACGCCGGGCTGACCGTCGGCGACATCTATTCGCCGCTCACGCGGATCCGCGAGCGCCGGCACCCGGGCCCGCCGATCCGGATCTACCAGCTCCCGGCCGGAGGCCCGGCATGACCGGCCCCGGGCGCACGATTCCGGCCGCGTTCCTGGCGGCGGTGGGACTGACCGCCCTGCGGCCGATCGACGACGCCGACTTCTGGTGGCTGCTCCGGGCCGGGCGCTACATGGTCGAGACCCGGAGCTTCCTCACTGCCGACCCGTTCTCGGCGACGGCGCAGGGCGCGGAGTGGCTCAATCATGCCTGGGGCTTCGAGCTCCTCGTCTACCGCCTCTACGCCCTCGCCGGCACGACGGGAGTCATCCTCCTCCAGGGGCTCGCCGCGTCGGCGACCTTCGGGGTGCTCTACGGTCTCCTCCGGCGGGAGGGCGTGGGGCGGGGATGGTCCCTCGGCCTCTTGAGCCTCGGCGCCCTGGCGACCCACGGCTTCTGGTCGCCGCGCCCGCAGCTGGTCACCTACCTCATCTTGGCCCTCTTCGTGCGGGTCCTCGCCGACTACCAGGCCGGGCGGCGGAACGGCCTGTGGTGGCTCCCGGTCCTGACGGCCGTGTGGGCGAACCTGCACGCGGGGTTCCTGGCCGGGCCCGCGCTCGTGGCCCTGTGCGCGGCCGGCGAGCTCATCGGGTGGGCGCTAGGCGACGACACCGGGCGGGCCGGCGGCCTCGCCCGCGCGCGGGTGCTCGCATTCTGGTCCGCGGCGAGCGTCGCGGCCTCGCTGGCGAACCCGTTCCACTACCACGCCATCCTGTTCCCCTTCCAGGTGATGGGGGAACGGCTGTCCCAGGCGTGGATCATCGAGTGGGCTTCGCCGCCGTTCGGACACCCGCAGGTGCTTGTCCTCGAGCTGATGCTGGGCCTGATGCTGGTCCTCGCCCTGGGGACCGCGCGGCCGTTACCGTGGCGCGATCTCGTCGTGCTGGTGCCGCTCGTGCACCTCGCCTTCCAGGCGACTCGCAACACGCCGCTCCTGGTGATCGTCGCGACGCCGATCCTGGGCCGGGCGGTCGCCTCGTGCGCCGGGGCCCACTGGGCACGCCTGCCGGGTCTCGGCCGGCGTGCGGTCGCGGCGGGGGCGCTCGGCCTGGTCCTTTCCGCATGCAGCCTGGTGGCGGGCTCGCGCCAGCCCGCACAGGTGTGGAGCGCGTTCCGCCCGGCCTTCGGCGTGGCCGACACCCTTCCGGCCGGCGCAGTGGACTTTCTTCGCCGAGAGGGTCGCCGGGGTACGCTCTGGAATGAGTATGTCTGGGGGGGCTACCTGATCTGGCACCTCTATCCGGAGCTCCGGGTGTCGATCGACGGCCGGATGGCCGTCTACGGCCCGGCACGCTTCCGGGAGCACCTGATGGTGTCCGAGCTGGAGCCTGGGTGGCAGGACGTCCTGGCGCGGCTCGACGTCAACGCGGCGGTCGTGCGGAGCGGGTCTCCCTTGGTGTCGGCACTCCGCGCCGCGGGCTGGGTGGTGCGCTACGAGGACCGGGTCGCGACCGTGCTCGACCCTCCGGGGCGGACCGGATGAGCGCCGGGCGGGCCGCCCGTAGCGCGCTCCTCGGCGTCACTCTCCTGGCCGTGGCGACGATCGCCCTGTCCTCGCTGACGGTCTTCGACTTCTGGTGGTATCTGGCCTCCGGTCAGCGCATCCTCGAGACGCGTTCGGTGCCGGCGACGGATCCCTTCTCCTACACGGCCGAGGGCCGGCCGTGGATCAACCACATGTGGGCCACGCAGGTGCTGTTCACGCTCCTCTGGGAGCGCTGGGGGCGGCTCGCGCTGATCGGCCTCAAGACCGCGACCGTGGTGGCCACCTTCTGCGTGGTCCTGGGGACGATGCGCGCTCGCGGCGTCCACCCGCTCCTGGCGTCGGCGGTCACGCTTCTGGCGGCGTGGACGGGCGCCGAGTTCTGGCACGCGCGGCCCCAGATGTTCACGTACCTGTTCGTGGCGATCCTGATCTGGCTCCTGCGCCCGGGCTGGGAGCGTCGCCCCGTCACGCTGGTCCTCGTGCCCGCGCTGGTGGTCCCCTGGGTCAACCTCCACGCCGGCTTCGTGATGGCGTTCCTGGTGATCGGGATGGCAGGGCTGGGCACCGCGCTCCCGCTGCTCGTCGACCCCGAGCGCCGCCGCTCCGGATGGCGCGTGGTCGGGCTCACGGCGTTCTTGGGGGCGGCGTCGGCCGCCGCCAGCCTGCTGAATCCGTTCGGGGCGCGAGCGATCCTGTTCCCGCTCGAGGTCGTCCGCAGTGTGCCCTTCATGACCTCGACGATCGAGTGGTTCCCCCCGAACTTCCACCACGCGAGCTTCCGGCCGCTCGAGCTCATGCTGCTCCTCCTGTTCCCGGCGTTCGCATGGGGCCGGGGCCGGCTCAGCGCCGCCGACGTCGGGCTGGTCCTCGTCTTCGCGAACCTCGGGCTCACGTCGGTGCGGCACGTGCCCCTGTTCGCCATCGTGGCGGCGCCCCCGCTCGCGACCGCGCTCGGGGCGGCCATGGCCGAATGGCGTCGGGTCGACTGGGCCCGGATCCGTGACGCCGTGCGGGGACGCCTGCCCTCGCTCGCGCCCGCGCTGACCGCGCCTGGCATGCCGGTGGTGGCCGGCGCCGTGCTCCTCCTGACCGCGGTGTCGGCGCACTGGGCCGGCATCGCCCAGGTGCCCACGAACCCGCTCCGCCTCGACCTCGAGGAGAGCCGGTACCCGGAACGGACCATGACCTTCATCAGGGAGAACCGGCTGCCGCGTCAGCTCTTCAGCGTCTACGCGTGGGGCGGATACGAGCTCTGGCGACTGTATCCCGAGTACCGGATGTTCATGGACGGCCGCACGCACGTGTACGGGCCCGACGTGCTCAGGGAGTTCCTGGACGTCGTCAACGTCAGCCCGCGCTGGCAGGTCGTGCTGGACAAGTGGCAGGTGCAGACGATCCTGGCGCTGCGCTCGTCGCCGCTCAGCGAGACGCTCCTGGCCCAGGGCGGCTGGCGACGGGTCTTCACCGAGCGCGAGGCCGTCGTCTTCGTCCGGGAGACCGACGCGAACCGGCCGCTCCTGGCGCGCCTGGCCCGGCTGTCCCGCGAGGACGTCTCCGACGATCGGGTGGCGGCCACCGGCCATCGCGTCGGGCCCGCCGCCCCGGATGCGGGGGTCGTGGCCTGGGCGCCCCGCACCGAGGGGATCCGATGACCGCGCGCGGCGCGGTCGACGCCGTCCAGGCCGGGGCCGCGAGCGCCGGCGGCGAGCGCGTGCTGGGGCTGTTCCTGCGCGCCCTGATGGCGGCCCGGAAGTCGCTCAGCCTGTATCCGGCCGGGAGCGAGATCGCCTCGACCTGGGTCCGGCGGCTCCACCGCTCGCTGGCTGACTTCTTCCAGCAGGGGCTGTGCTTTCCCCTTCGCGTGGAGCCTGACCGCTTCGTCTGGGCAGGGCCGGACATCCGCACCGTCGAGCCCGCGCTGGAGACCTTCCGGTTCGACCTGGAGAGCCGCGGGATCCGCGAGCTCGAGATCGATGCCGCCGTCGAGGAGTGGGAGCTCCAGGCGTTCCTCGAGCTCCTGAACATGCCGGGCGGAGAGCTCCGGCAGCTCGGGGGAGCCAGCGGCTTCCTGTCCACCCGTGGAGTCCTGCGGGTGCGCATCGGCGCTCCCGGCGACGGGGAGGAGGTCGAGGCCGACACGAGCGAGGTCACCCGGCGAGCCCTCCAGACCGGCCGGGACGCCGTGGACCTGTTCGTCGAGACGGTCGTGGGGCTCGTCGAGGCCCGGTTCTCGGACCTCACCTATGACCGGACCGCGCTGGTCGCCTGGCTCCAGGACACGGCCACCGTGGGCCCCGACCGCCTCTACGCGGCGACGCGGATGATCCACGGTCTGGTCGAGCAGGCGCCGGATCGAGAGGTGAGGACCCGGACGCTGGTCGAGGCGCTACTGGGCCTCCCGGAAGAGCTCCTCCGGCCCTTCTTCGCCGACCACCTCATCCCGCTGGCCGGGCGCGATGTCCTCGCCCTCAACCTCCTCAGCCAGATGACCGAGGACGAGATCCGTCACGTGGCGGCGCGCCTCGTGCCGCAGGAGTCCCTCCTGGCGCTGAGCTCGGAGCTCCTCGAGTTTCCATGGGAGGAAGTGCAGCGCCGCCGTCTGGTCGAGGCGATCACGTCCGCGATCCGGACGGACGACTCGCCGAGCATCCTGGGGGACGAGGGCGTCGTGCTCGAAGCCGACGATCCCCTCGTCGTGGAGCTCCGCGAGGAGATCCTGGCGTCGTGCCAGCCGGACGTCCTGCTCGAGCGCAGCGCCCAGATCCTGCTCGCCCTGATGCTGAACGTCGACGGGGAGGAGCATGGGACCTCCGCCGCGGATGCCCTCGAGGAGATCCTCGGCGAAGCCCTGGTCCGGGGGCGGATCGAGCTGGCCACGCAGGTGCTGTCGACCCTCGAGGAGTCCGTCCAAGCGGGCGGAGCGCGGAGCCCCGAGCACGTCCAGCACCTCATCGTCCTCCAGCAGCGCCTGGGCGGGCGCACGCACGTCGCCCTTCTGGGTGGACTGCTGCGGCAGCACGGCGGCAGCGAGCGGCAGCTGGCCCTGGTCGCGCAGTACCTCGGCCTGGTCGCCCGCGAGGCGATCCAGGAGTTCACCTCGCTCCTGGCCGATGAGCGCGACCGCCAGGTTCGGGCCAGGATGTGCCAGGTCCTCGCCAAGGTGGGTCCGTCCATCGTGCCGACGCTCGTGGAGTGGCTCGAGGATCCGCGGTGGTTCCTGGTGCGCAATCTTGTCCACGTCCTGGGCAAGATCGGAGACGAGGCCGCATTCGGTCCGGTGGCGACGCTCCTCGGCCATCCCCACGTCCGGGTGCGCATCGAGGTGGTGCGGGCGCTCGCCCTGATCGCCCCGACCCGCGCCGCGCCGCCGATCCTCCCGCTGTCGAGGGACGTCGACCCGGAGGTTCGGCTGGAAGCCGTCCGCGCCCTCGGAGCGCTCCGGCGCGACGAGGCCGTGCCGGCCCTGCGGGACGTCGCGGCCGGGGCGGCGGGCGTTGCCGACCTCCCCCTGCGCCGAGAGGCCGTCGAGGCGCTGGCGGCCATCGGGACCGCCGGCTCCTGCGAGGTGCTGGCGGGTTTGGCTCAGCGCCGCGTCTGGCCCTGGAAGCGGACCGAGCGCCGGCTCCGTGAGATCGCCGCGGCCGCGCTGGCGGCGCGAACGGAAGACCAGGATGCTGGCGATGAGTGACGCCCCACGACCCGATCCCCAGCTCATCTTTACTTATCTTCACGGCATGTTGCGCGCCGCCGGACTCTACCTGCCGACCCATCCCCAGACGCACCGGGCCAAGCAGACGCTCTTCGAGGCGCTGACCGCCTATCTGGCCGGGCAGGGACAGCTGACCTATCGCTTCATGGGCGACCTCCTCGTGGCCAACGACCGCATCCTGCCGCGCGAGAGCCTCCTGTACCGGCGCTTCCTGGAGACCTGCCAGCACGAGCGCGGGCTCGGCACCATCGCGTTCACGGCGGGTCTCCAGGATCGAGAGATCGACGCCCTCCTCGAGGCGCTGACCGAGGGGGTGGGCTCGTCGATCGGCGAGTGGACCGCCCGCTGTCGGCTCACCCATCTCCACCTTGCTCCGCCGAGCCAACCTGACCGGCAGAGCGGCGAGGCCGTCGCACGGCGGGCCTATTACGGGTCGATCGAGGTGCTGCGCGACGTCGAATCGATGATCCGAGCCCGCCGGGCCCTCAGCCTCGAACACGTCGGAACGCTCCGCGTGTACACCTCCACCATGTTGGAACAGATGCTGCAGGCTCCTGGACTCGTGCTAAGACTGGCCAGCATCAAGTCGTACGATGAGTACACGCTGTATCATTCCGTCAACGTCGCGGTGATCTCCATGGGCATCGGTCTCGCGCTCGGTCTCCCACACGAGCTCCTGCGGGAGTTCGGGATGGCCGGGATGCTCCACGATCTGGGGAAGATCGCGATCCCGCTCGAGGTGCTGCGGAAGCCCGGCCTGCTCGATGCGGAGGAGTGGCGGATCATGTGCCGCCATCCCGTGCTCGGGGCCGACCTCCTCGCGCGGCTCCCGGGATCGAACCGGCTCCCGTTGATCGTGGCCTTCGAGCATCACATGCGCTACGACGGCAAGGGCTACCCGTTCGTCCGGGAGGGCTGGCGCCAGCACCCGGTGAGCCGCCTTGCGTGCCTCGCCGACGTCTTCGACGCGATGACGTCGCGCCGCGCCCACAAGAAGGCGATCCCGCTGGATCAGGTGCGGTCGTTCGTGCGCGACGAAGCGGGCCGTACCTTCGATCCGCGACTGGTGAAGGTGCTGGACCGGACGCTGCGGATGATGCGGGATCGAGTCCCCGCGCAGGTGCTTGCGTGAAGGCGTGGGTCGACGCCGTCAGTCTCGCGGGCTCGACCCTCCGGGTGACCGCGCCGGGACCCCTGCCGGCCGAGCGGGACACCCTGGCCGTGGCGACCGCCATCCGCGTGTTCGAGCGCTTCCAGGCGCTCGACGACCTGGTTCTGGCGGGAGGGGATGGCGAGGTGACGGTGACGCGCGGCGACGTCGAGCGGCTGCTCGCTCCGGAGGGCTTCGCGGCGCTCCGCGAGCGCAGCCGGTGGCCCCAGGTGCTGGCGCGCGCGGTCCAGCGGTACGCCGCGGCCCACGCCGAGGGCGGGGTATGACCACCACGCTGCCGCCCGTCGTGGCCTGGCCCGCCGGGGTGATCCTGGCCGCGCTCCTCGGCAGCTTTCTCAACGTCTGCATCTCCCGGCTGCCGCGCGGGGAGAGCATCGTCCTGCCCGCATCGCACTGCCCGAACTGCCAGAACCCCATCCGGCCTCTGGACAACATCCCGCTCGTGTCCTACCTCGTCCTGGGGGGGCGTTGCCGGGCGTGTGGCGTGGCCATCTCCTGGCGGTACCCTCTGGTCGAGGCGCTCGCCATCGCGCTCGGCGCCCTGGTCCTGTGGCAGCTCGGCCCGACCTGGGACGCGGTGCGCGCGTTCCTCCTCTGCCTGGCGATGGTGGCGACCGCGTTCACGGACCTCGAGACGCGGCGGATCCCGGATCGGATCACGCTGCCGGGCGTGGTCGCCGCCTTCATCCTCGCCCCCGAGGGGCTCGGCCGGGGAAGCGCCGGGGCGGCGATTGGCGCAGTGATCTTCGCCGCGATCTCGATGGCGCGTGCCCGGGGCGTGGCGTCCCGCGGGGGGCCGGTCCCGCCCCCCGTCGAGGGGGAGGAGGAGGTTGATCCCGCGGAGCGGCGGCGGCTCGACGTCTACTGGGCGGCGGCGTGGGGCGCGCTGATCGGGCGGCAGCTCGCGGTCGTGAACCTCGCGGCGTTGACGGCGCCGGGCTGGCCGCTCACCTTTCGCGTCCTGAAACAGGTCGACCTCCCGGTTGCCGGCTGCATCGTCACGGGTGGCCTCTTCTTTCTCGTGGCCTGGGTGAGCCACGCCGCGCTCGGGCGCACGGGCCTGGGCGGGGGAGACATCAAGCTGGCGGGGCTCATCGGAGCCGCGCTCGGCGCCGGCGGCGGGCTGGTCGCGGCGTTCGTGGGGATCATGTTCGGGGGCGTGGTGGCCGCCGCCCTGCTCGTCTCGGGTCGTCGGCAGTTTGGCGAGTACCTGCCCTTCGGGCCCTTCCTGGCCGTCGGAGGGATTGCGGCGGCCGTTTGGGGCCGCCCCATCATGGAGTGGTACCTTGGCTGAGCCGACCAGGATCGTCCGGCGCGGCCCTTTCCTGGCGGGGCGAGGGGTCCGGAAGAAGTTCCTGCTCGCCTTCCTCATGGCGGGGCTGCTTCCGCTGCTGTTCCTGGTCTACCTGGGATTGCCGGTCCTGCTCCCCAGCACGGTGACAGCTCCCCTCTACCCGAAGGGCGCACCCGTCTTCTTCGCGCTCCTCGCGTTCCTCGCGTTCCTCGAGCTGGCGGGCTTCTACATGATCTACAGCGACGTCCTGGGTCACATGCAGCGGAACCTGGACGACGAGCTGGATCGGCTGAGGGTGAGCGGGGCGAAGGCCGATGGGATCGTGGAGGAGCTCCGGCTGGCCAACTTCCGCCTCCGGGAGATGTCGCACACGGACGAGCTCACGGAGGTCGGCAACCGGCGGAACTTCGACTTGCGGGTCAGGGAAGAGATCAGCCGGTCCAGCCGGTTCGGGCACGCGTTCAGCCTGCTGATGATCGACATCGACGGGTTCAAGAAGTTCAACGACGAGTTCGGCCACCCGAAGGGGGACTCGGTGCTGCGCGCCCTCGGCGCGCTCATGCGCTCGGCTTCGCGCGAGGGCGACGTGCCCTGCCGGGTCGGCGGCGAGGAGTTCGCGTTCATCCTGCCCGAGACCGGCAAGCCCGACGGGCTGGTGTTCGCCGAGCGGTTCCGCCGGCGGGTGGAGTCGAGTGTGATGGCGCCCGACAGCCTGAATCCGATCACGGTGAGCATCGGGCTGGCGGCGTTTCCGCAGGATGGCAGGAATCCGGACGAGATCGTGTGGGCGGCCGACGAGGCGCTGTACGGGTCGAAGCGAGCAGGCCGGAACCGGGTGACGGCCTACCCACGCAAGAGCGACGAGGTCGCGGCCGGTTGACGATGA